>CAJONJ010000019.1 GCA_905236005.1 uncultured Alphaproteobacteria bacterium | reverse complement strand
TGAAGCAGAAAAATATTTGCGTCAAATTCGTGAAATTGCACGTGCTCTTGGGGTTTCAAAGGCAAACATGGAAGAAGGTTCTATGCGTGCAGACGTTAATGTTTCTGTACGTCCTGTGGGATCCACTAAATTCGGAACAAAAACCGAAATTAAAAACATGGTTTCTTTTAAGTTTATTAAAACAGCTATTGAATACGAAGCAAAACGTCAGGTAGAAATACTTGAAAATGGTGGCACAGTATCCCAAGATACAATGCGTTATCATCAAGATGACGGAACAACATCTGTAGAACGCAGCAAAGAAGATGCTTTGGATTATCGTTATTTTCCAGATCCAGATTTATTAGAATTGGAAGTCACAGATGAAGAAATTGAACGTATTCGCAAAACAATGCCAGAATTGCCATCTGCAACACGTGCACGTTATATAAACGAATTTGGTTTATCAGAATATGATGCTGCACGTTTAACAGAAACAACTGATATTTCAAAATGGTATGATACAGCTGTAAACGGCAAAAAAGAACGTGCAAAACCAGTCGCAAATTGGTTAATTTCTGAATTGTTTGCTCATCCAGAAAACATGGATATTACAAACAACATCAAAGAACTCTCAGATCCAGATGCTCCACGTATTATAACACCTGAAAACATTACTGAATTGGTTGATATGATAGCATCCAACGAAATAAACGGTAAACAAGCCAAAGAAATCTTTATCAAAATGTTAGATGGTGAACGTGGCACAATTCATGAAATTGCTGAAAAATTTGGTATGAAACAAATTACAGATACCGGTGCAATTGAATCAGCTGTAAACGAAGTGATTAAAAATAATCCAGCACAGGTTGAACAATATAAATCTGGCAAAGTTGGTTTGCTTGGTTTCTTTGTTGGTAATGTTATGAAAGCAACACATGGTCAGGCAAATCCTGCAATGGTCAGCGATTTATTAAAACAGAAATTGGGATAATATGAATACAATAAAAAAATTCTTTATCCAAACATTTGGTTGCCAAATGAATGTCTATGACGGACAACGAATCGCCGCCATGTTAGAATCACACGGCTTGACCCAAACAGAAGACATCAGTGATGCTGATTTGATTATCCTGAATACATGTGCTGTACGTGAAAAAGCAACAAACAAAGTTTATTCTGCACTGGGACGCATCAGATGTGCCAAAAAAGAATCTGCCCTATTCGGCATTGTCGGTTGTGTTGCCCGTGAATCTGGTGCAGATGCTTTTAAACGTATCCCTGAACTAAACTTTGTATTGGGACCACAAAGTTATCATAAATTACCGGAAATCATCAAAGACCCAGATACCAAATTATTAAATATAGATTTAGGTGGGTTAGAAAAATTTGATGAATTACCACAAATAACAAAATCTCCAACTGTTGCATATATACCAATTCAAGAAGGATGTAACCATTGTTGCACATATTGCATTGTACCGTATACACGTGGTCGTGAATTATCTCGTCCGTATAAAGATGTAATAAACGATGTTAAAAATGCTGCAAACACAGGTGCAATTGAAATTTGTTTTTTAGGACAAAATGTAAATGGATATAAATACACAGACGAAAACAATAAATTATATCGCTTATCTGATTTAATTCGTGAAACGGCTAAATGCCCCGAAATACAACGTATACGCTTTACATCCAGTTACCCAACAGAAATGACTGACGATTTAATTGAAATGTTTGGTACAGAACCTAAATTGTTACCATTTTTAAATATGCCAATCCAAAGTGGTTCTCCACGCATATTAAAACTGATGAACAGACCTGACGATTTAAACGGTTATAAAAACATTGTTAAAAAATTAAAAGCAGTTCGTCCAGACATTCAAATATCATCTGATTTTATTGTTGGATTTCCTGATGAAAACGATTCAGATTTTGAAGAAACTTTAAATATTGCCAAAGAAATCAAATATATAAATTCCTATTCTTTTAAATATTCGCCTCGTCCACACACAGCAGCGGCACTAATGAAAAATCAAATCAGCGAACAAATAAAATCAGTTCGTTTGCAAAAACTGGATTCGCAATTAAATGAAAACCAACGTGAATTTAACACGTCTTGCATTGGTCAAGAAATGTTGTGCCTGTGCGAAGGCCCAGATAAAACCGGTCACCATTTATTATTTCGCACACCATACATGCAACAATGTATCGTTGCAAAACCAGATTATGAAATATCACCATTACAAAAAATCAAAATCACAGATGCTAACAAAGCATCTCTGCGTGGTGAAATAATCAAATAATTAAAATAGCACTTTACCTGTAATAGATATTTTATAATGTAAATCGTATTCATTATTCAACAAATCTACATTCAAAGAAACACCCGCATTATCCAACTCTGACATAAAACCAACTGCGATTTTACCCAAAATGTCGCCTGTCACAGCGACACCCGCCATTGCAGTATATTCATATTTTAAATTATCTATGACATACGAATAAATTATATTGCCACCAAACCGCATGGTAATATCTGTATCAGAATAATCAACAACAGATTCATAATCACCAACCCCACCAACAAATGGGGACAACAACACATCAGATGACATATGAAAATCATAGCCGACATCTAAGGCACCATATCCAGAAAAACCAACTGGGTTTCTATATATTTTGTGATTATAATACAATGTATCTGTTTTAAACTTTACACCAGAAGCACCAATTAATCCATGCACCCAAAAATCATCAAAAGATTTTTTAACTTTTATATTTCCACCATAAATAAAACCATCAAAATCGTTCAAATTATCACCATAATTAAATCTTGATAAATTTAAAGTTGCCATCATGTAAAAATCATCTGATTTTCCACCAAAACTCAAATCAAGTCCAAATCCATCCGTTGTCTTAGAACCAATATAAAACCCAGATAATCCGCCGTATACCAAATTTTTATCAAATATTAAATTCATCAAAGATAACTGATTTAACGTATTCACTGGACGCATTAAAACCGCAGGATTAAACCGATACGAAGATTGCATAATATGTTCTAATTCTTGTCTGTTTTTTGCATTACGCATTGCACCCAATAATGGATTATTTTCATCTGTAAATTGTAAATCTTGTAATAAATCCCCACGTTCATCATCAAATAAATTTGCAACATTATTTTCTTTATAAATATTTATTAAATATGCCCCACTGTCATGGACCAAGGTCACTTTGTACAAACTGTCAGTATCCAATAAAATTATTCTTGTGCCATTACCATGAATACCTTTGATTTCTTCACCAGATATTACGGTTTCTGGATTTGCTAGATACAATGTATTATTATCACCTAAATCTAATGCAGCCGCCCAATTACGCCAATCAGCAAAATCATTTATTATTATTGAAGAATTACTGATATATACCTCTGTCGCACCAAGATTTTTAATATCTTGTAAATTTGCATTTTGGACATCAGTAATATTAACTTTAAACCCAGAACCCGATACATGAATAGGTCTTAACGCATTTATATCTGGAACATTTTGAATAATATCTGCCACCCCAGAACTATTGATTATTCCAACAGTGCCATAATTATATATAGTCAATGCTTTATTATTTGTATTTATGACATCATACGTTCCATAATTTCTAATATTCGTTGTTTCTATCAAAGAATAATTATCTATAACATCATAGTTTTCAATATCAGCAGCAAAAACGGCTGATTCTAAACAGCACACCCCATAACCTATCAATAAAAATTTACAAAAATACCTTTCCATAACACATCTATGCTAGCACATAGGATTTTTTTCAAACAACAAAAAAATCCCGTTAAAACGGGATTTATATAAAAATATACAGTTATCAAATTAAAACATGTAACGCACACCAACATCGCCACTGAAATTATGCATTCCAGAAGCAACATCAACATAATTATAGCGTGCTGTAACATCAACTGAAAAACAACCAAATGGCATATCCAGTCCCAAAGCCCCCATAGCAGAAAACTTAGTTCTGTCTTTGCTGAAAGAAGCACCATCAACATTTGCCTTTGTGTCAACAAATGCCAAACCTGCACCTATGCCTGCAAATGGTTGAATATATTTATAATGACCTATATTCATATATGTATTAGCCATCAATTCAATATTCTTAGCAGAAACATTTACATTTGCTACATCGCCGAAATCTTTTGTTTTTTTACCTTTGGTAAAGAAAGAACCTTCAATTTCAAAACGTGCTGCATCAGCCATTGTTAAACCCAAAGCAGTCCGAATTTGATACATATTCAAACCCAAATCTTCTTTGACGTTATTGAAATTATAATTCAAATTTCCATACGTAGCACCACCACGTAAAGCAATATATGGTAAGATTTCCCAACCCAACACATTAGTAGGTTGTTGTTCATAAGCATAACCACCTGCCAATGCTGGTGTTGCTAGTAACACTGCCATTGAACCGGCAATAAGTTTTTTCATAAGTTTCTCCTTTTGTTGCTGATTAATCTCAACAGTTTGTATTCTATCAGACAACACATCACATTTATATAGGCATGTATGCATAGGAAAAAACTCTTAAACCCAGAAAAACAGCCGTATATACAATTTTAAGATATCAGTTTTTTAATCACAAAATCTGCCATCATCAAACCAAATATTCCTGTTACAGTTACAACAGATCCAAATTCACGACCACCATTTTGTTGTGGTTTTGCTGGTTCAGTTGAAAACACAACAGGAAAATCACGTATAGATTCTTCACGCACTAAACGTCTAATTTTTGCAGCCAACGGACATACAGAAGTTTTAGATAAATTTGCTACTTTTATTTTAGAGACATCTGTTTTACGTGCTGCCCCCATACTGGATATAAAATTTATTTCGTTATTGTTACACCATTTATACAAAGCAATTTTAGATTGCACTGTATCTATGGCATCTATAATAAAATCGGGTTTTGTGTCCAATTGCGTATTTTCATCAAAAAATATATTCAATGTATCAACAATAATATTTGGATTAATGTCAAAAATACGTCGTTTTGCCGCTTCTACTTTATATTGACCGACACTAGAATCCAATGCAAATAATTGTCTATTTATATTTGATTCTTCTACTTTGTCAAAATCCACCAATATCAAATGACCAATTCCACTGCGTGCCAAAGCTTCACATGCGAACGAACCCACTGCCCCGCACCCAACAACCATAACCGTTGATTGTTGTAATTTATCAACTGCATCTTTACCAATTAACAAAGTTATTCTATTTAATCTGTTCATTTTTTTAAAAGCCTTTGAGTATTATCAAAAATTATTTCACCCATATTTGATTTGTTTTTTATTCTAGCAATCTGATTTATTAAATCTGTTAAGATTATATTTGATTTACCATCTGTTTCAACCAATATTTTATCATCTGATATATGTTCTATACGGCTGTTTCTGCCGTTTGTATCAATTTTATTAAATGAAAAAAATATATTATCATATTGTAACAATTTATTTACAATATCATCAGAACCACTAAATGCGTGTGCAACAATGATTGGCAATTCTGATGTTTTATACTGTTTTAAAACATGCAGTATTTTATCCCATGCACCAACACAATGCAAAAACACAGTTCGTTTTAATTTTACAGCCACATCAAATTGTTTAACAAAAACATATAATTGTTTATCCATATCTGGTTTATATTTATCCAGCCCTATTTCCCCAATCATATACCCAGAATCTGTTTGTAATAATTTTTCCAGTCGTAAATCAAAATCATCAGAAACATTTTCTATGAACCACGGATGGATACCAAACGCACCAAAAATATTTTTATCTGCGTTAATTAAATTTATCAATTCCACCCACTGATTTTCAGCAGTGGCACAACACACAGTCCCCACAACATCCGATTGATGTTTATGGGTTATATAATCAATATGACTATGAGCATCAATTATTTTCATACATCGAATGTAATCACAAATATAATCTTTTGCAAATTAAAATCTTTGCTGGAACGTAAATTCGACAGTGGTCTTTTTATATGTTCTGTTATGAATATTAGAATCTTTGTCTGTATAACTGATTGTAACAGTCGGCACAAAACCCCATATTTCAAAATTATTATTTGATATAGATAACGCATATCTTTGCACAAAATCTTTGGCACGCAAAAACTTTAAACTTTCATCTTTCACAGCCAAGCGTTCACCATCATATCTAATCCAAGAAAAAGACGGTTCTAAATAGGTATGAAAACCCCACGGCAAAGCCGCACCAAACCCAACACCAGTATCATACCGCCAATTTGCATATGCGTCCATTTTTGCTGTATCCCTGTTCACCCCACCACGCAAAACAATATATTTAGTAGAATCAAAAGAATATGAAAAACGTTGGCTGACTGTATAACTTTGACCATTTAAAAAATCACCATAGTCATCATATTTATTATCCATAAAACGCAACATCAATCCCGAAGATAATTTCCGAGTCCAATCGTAATTAGTATCTAATTTTACACCATATGCCCAATTATATTCCCCCCAATCATTCCAATGGTCTTGACTGCCGTACCAACGACGACTGATTACCCCAGCCAACCACACATCACCGTTTTCCCACACATAACGAGGCCCACTGGACGAGGATAAATATAAATCATCATATTTTGGTTTGTTATACAAATTGGTATAAATATTTGCATCATTTTTCCATCGCCAGTGTTCATCAGACAATTTAAATTCATAATTACCACCCAACAATAAATTATATCCAAGTGCCTTTTCTGGCTCAGGATTTTGAGAACACCCATAAAACATACCATGCCACAAAATACATTCTTTGCCACCGGTTGCCTGATTCACATTATTATCAGGTGCAGCCCCAAAATTAAACCACACATTCCAGTTTTTATTTTTACGTGCAATATAACGATAATACATCATACGTTGCTTAATTGGTTCGGGAATATCTTTACCAGCCATCGCTAAACGCAAATGATAATCTGCCCGGTACCAACGTTCTTTTGCCATATAACACAAAGCCAGTTCATATCTGATTTTTGATAAATCTGGTTGATCATCTAAAATTTTGCGATAAATTTTAATAGCACCATCAATATTACCAGTTCTTTGTTCCACCTGGGCAATTAAATACCAACGTTCTATTTCCACAGGCAAACTGCCTGTTTGTGGCATTTTGGTTAAAATCTGCATAGCATGTGGATAATCGCCGGCCTCAACCAAACGACCAGCCAATTGGACAGCTTCCAACCCAGTCATAGTAATTTCAGTTGTTCCGTCTTTGTTTTTTTTGATTTTTTTATTTAGAACAGCTTTTTCAGATTTTTTGACTGATTTTTTATTTTTCTCAGATACAGATTGTTCTGTTGTCGCACCAACAGAATCAGCAGACTTTGCGACATCTGGTTCGGCAAACACAGAATTTACATTTAAGAATAACCCGATAAAAATAATAAATAACCGCTTCATTTTTCCCCTAAGATTTTCGTCCTATGATAGACATTTTTATGTATTATAACAAGATAAAAATACAGCCTGCAATCGCAGACTGTATTTTAACAACAAGATATAAAATATTATTTACTGACCCCAAATGCAGCTTCAAAAACAGCACGATCTTCTTTGTTACTGTCATATCCACCTATACCTATCCAACCAACAGCTTCGCTTGCTGTTGCACCATCAGCACCATAACTGTCAATACGACCACCAACACCAGAGAGCCCAAATTGACTATCAAAAGCTTTTTCAAATGCCGCATAGTTAGAATCCTTGTTTAAATAAACTTTCCAAGTAGCTGTATTATTATTAAAATCACCTCCACCTTTTGCATAAGCATATTCCCCAGTTACATCAACATCATAAAAATTCTTACTACCATCATATCCATTACTATAAAATGGCATATGCAGAGCAAAACTGTCCCCAGAAACATTTAATGTTGCCGCATCTGTTCGTGCCGTACCAACCTTTGTTCCATCATATTTCAACAGCCCAACAGCTGTTCCTGTGAACATAACATCACTAACGTATTCTTTATTCTGAATTGCAGCAATTTCACTGTCTGTATATATACCGGCATGTTTATCAGTATTTCCACCGGCAAAAACCATGCTAACACCATTATCACCATTTATTGTACCAAAATCAGAATACGTTAGATTACCGTTTCCAAACATTTTCACTTGATATCTAGCACCTGTGCTATCATCTACAAAATAGTCTGAATTTCCATCCCTGGTGGCATGCCACAACCCACCATTACCAGACAAACCATCAATAACACCACCATTCAATGTAAAAGTATATTCACCGGCACCACCAGAAGAATTCAAAGTAACATTATTTAAATCTGTTGTCATCTGGGTCACAGCGGTATTTGCTGGATTCGCAGTATCTTCCACAGACACTGATGCTGGTTCCTTTTCTTTATCATAATAACCAAAATCAAAAAATCCAACACCACAGGCAGATAATGACAATAATGACGTCAAAATTAACAAATGTTTCATGATTTTTCTCCCTTCATTTTTTGTTTGTATTCCTATTATATCACAAAAATTGTGCACCCAAAATACAAAAGATAATTTATACTGCATAAGCATAAAAAATTGGTTCGCATTTTCACACGAACCAATTTTATAACAACAATTTATATTTATTATTTTGTCATGCCATACGCAGCTTGGAATTCCCATTTACGTGTTATATCATCAACATTATGACCTTTATCTGGGTCACCTATATTTTGTTCTGTAGCATAATATACCGTACCGGCTGCTTCTGTTGCAGTATTTACACCATAATATCCAGGTTTAAAAGCATCTTTTATTTCACCATGGGCATTATTTTTCTCATATTGCAAATCCGTTGGTGTACCATTAAATGTATAAGATGCTGGATTATTACCGTTCTTTTCAACCTGTACAGTATAAAAACCTGCAAATGGCATTTTTAATGTCTGCTTACCGCTTGCATCAATTGTCATTGTTGCATTTGTTGTAGTAAACGTTTTTGCAATATCATGACCAGCATCTGGACTGTAATCGGATCCATCATCATATGGGACATGCCAAGTCTCTAAATATCCGTCTCTATCTATACCATTGCTTTGGAAAGACACATAAACACGACCAACAGCCTTACCCTTAAATGTTGTATTTAGTGGTGCATCCAATGTATCTTTCAGGGTTGTTCCACTGATTGCATAACCACCTGCAAACAATTGATAATCTTCCCCAGCTAATTCTTCTTCAAACTTGGTGTTATTCTTTGTTCTCGCAGCGTTCCAACTTCCACCAGTTTTATCTATCAAATCCACCAATTTTTCTGTATATACAGGATTAAAATGTCCAAAATCAGAAAACTGTAAAGAAGTTCCTTGACCATCAATATCTTTACCCAAAGACACAATATCCATAACTTCATCTACACGGTTCCAATGTCCCAACTCCAAAGCAGACAAACGTGTATTATTTGCAACAATATCATCCAAAGTGTCTTTGGTAACAGAATCTGTAGCTGCAACACGATATTCTGCCTCATCACCATATTCTACGTATTTCAAATTACCGCTATTTTCAACCCATTTACCATCATCAAAGTTACATGCTACTTTGATAGCGGCTTTAAGTGCAGTTTCGGTATTATCAACAGAGAAATCTGTATCCGGTGTTCCATCGTTATCTGAATCAAATTGTTCATATTGATCATTGTCTGTTCTTCTATATTTCAAAACACCTTCACCAACGTCAACCCATTCTCCTGCTGCAAAGTGACGAGCTTCTGCAAGTTTAGCTTTCATATCATCTGTTGTGTTTAGCACAGAAAATTCTAAACCTTCAAATTTTGCATATTTATCTTTAACATATTCAAAGATTGGCCCGTTGAATCTTGCGTTATTATCACTAACACGTGCTATTGAACCACCGATTGGGCTACCGTCAGCCTCTTCACCCAACACTACTGTCATTTTATTTATACGACCATCGTTATCTAGACCAATTTTCAAATATCCATCTTCTGCAGCAATATCAGCAAGACGCAGTTTCACATCATCTAATTCGTATACAGCATATTCTTTACCTTTATGTGCCATTACTGCAGAACGAATAGCACTGCCAGAACCATCTTTGGCAACCACAACTGCAGATGTCATTGATGTCACCTTGCCGTTACTGGTGTTTGTTGCATCAGATATAAATCCCGAACGAATAAAATCTTCTGCACCACTTAAACCTGTTCCAACAGGAACAACATGTTGTGCAGGCACAGCACCACCAGCATGTCCACGACCATCTCCGCCAGAACCACCACCGCAGGCCGCCAAAGCCAAAACAGCTGTCAAAACTAAGAATTTTTTCATAATCTTTCCTCCTTTGGATTATTTTCATAGATATATTGTATCACAAATTACGCGGATAACAAAACACAACATAAAAAATTAAGTATCACAAATAACACACAAAAACCACGCACGGTGATTTTTATTTTTGGTGGACGCGCAGGGATTCGAACCCTGGACCCACTGATTAAGAGTTATAAACGTCTATTAAACTGAGACTAACTTCCACTTTTTATACGATATTTATTCGTATTGTTTCAACTTTTTATAGAACATAATTGGGATTTTGTTTAGTTTTTGCCAAAAAAGTCTTATTATTGACACAAATGAAAACTAAATTTAATTTTACACAGGCTGCATTGGCTAATTTAAATATTCCGACAAAAAACGAGAAACATTATATTGTGAGAGATAGCAATCAACGTGGCTTGATAGTTATAGTTAATTATGGTGGCACTAAAACATTTTATTTTCGTACAAAATTTAAACATAAAAAAACGATGATAAAAATAGGCGTTTTTCCATATGTTAGTGTAGAAACGGCACGTAACAAATCGTTTTCGTTATATAACAGCATACGTAACGGTGATTTGCCACAAAACAAACATGTTTTAACTGTATATGAGCTATTTTTTAATGAATATTTGCCAAAATATGCAAAAGTTTTTAAGAAATCTAACACTTGGCAAGAAAACGAGCGTATATTTAACAGACATTTTATTACTCTTAAAGATGAAAACATTGCTGATTTAGATAGAAGCACTATTGATACATGGCATAAAAACATAGGCACAAATAATGGAATATATATGGCCAACAGATGTCTAGCACTTATACGACACATGTTAAATATAGCGATAGATTGGGGTTTTATACAAAGAAATCCTGCTACACACATTAAACAATATCGCGAAACAGCACGAGATAGATTTTTACAACCTAACGAAATACATAATTTTATTACTGCATTGCAGTCGACACCTAACGCACAACTTAAACACTTTATAATGTTGTTGCTTTTTACTGGTCAACGCAAAAGTAACATTTTGTCTCTCAGATGGGAAAATATAAACTTATGTAATAATATTTTATATTTGCCAGATACGAAAAATAACCAACCGCAACAAATACCGCTGACACAACAAGCAATTGACATATTAAACGATATAGGCATAAAACAAACTGGTTGGGTATTCCCAAGTAAAGATAGCAAAAGTGGACATTTGGAAAACCCAAAACGCTTTTGGCAACAGCTACTACGAATCGCTAATATACATAATTTACGCATGCATGATTTACGCAGAACAATGGGTTCGTATCAGGCAATTATAGGTAGTAGCATGAATATAATTGGTAAATCTTTGGGGCATAAATCTTTACAGTCAACAGAAGTGTACGCCAGGCTTTCTCTGGCTCCTATACGAGATTCAATGCAAAAAGCAACCGACGAAATTTTGAAATATTAATTGCAATATATGTTAATCTTTTATGAATATAACTTGCACAAAGTTAAAACTGTTGCTACAGTATGAACTGAATCATAAAGAGATGGTTCTAGGTGTGGAAACCTAATATCAAACCGTCTGCGCAGACGTTAAATGCTCCAACCTGTTTATGGTTGGATGGTGGTGAATATATTGAATAAGCCACACAATCAGTTTGATATTGTTTCCAACATCCAACCGCCTATCTTTGTGATTTGGCGGTATTTTTTATAAAACAAAGGATGAGTTATGAAAAAATTACTTATTATTCCTGCTATATTGACATTGTCGGCTTGCGACAAAGACAACACCGATTATATTTTAAATAAAACTGCTTTTTGTAGCGGTTTTGGTACAAATGAAACAGTGATTATATGTCGTAATACTCAAAAGATTTCGGAATATGCAAAAAATTTAACGGGACGAATAGGTGTTTATTTTGATAATGGAAAAAAATCGGCAGAGTTTGTTGTTAAAAATGGTTATGCCGATGGTGAGTTTAAAACATATTATGAAACAGGAGAACTACAACAAGTAGCAACCATGAAAAATGGAAAACAAGAAGGCATTGTTAGAAATTATTATAAAAATGGACAAACATTAAGAGAAACAAATTATATTGATGGAAAAATAGACGGGGTATCACGTTTGTATACGAGTTTTGGGGTATTGATGGCCGAATTTAATTTTAAAGACGATAATGTAATCGATAAAAAAACACGACCTATATTAGAAATAATAAACGAGTGTAAGAAACGTTTTAATGTATGTGATAAACACAATGCAAATATAGGGTGTAAAGAATACCTAGCTAGTGAAATTACAGAAGTAAATAAAAGAGGCGTATTTGTTGGTAAAGACGCGTTTGTTTACACAAAGAAAAAATATGTTACTGGTGATTATATAGATAATAAACATTATTATGAATATATTGATACTGTAGAACGAACAATCCCATTTTTTGGTGGCACAACGCGTGTTCGTGCATATAAAGAGACGGATTTAAACGCGGTATGCAATGCACGTACAATAAAAGAAGACATGAATATTGTAAAACATAACTAACAAAAAAGATCCAAAAAAGAATTTTCTAATGATGCTCATTTAGATTAATAAAGGTGTAAATATATGAAACGTTATTTAACAATATCTTTTGCATTGGTGTTGGTGGGGTGTGGTGGTTCTGCCTTATCTGTGTATGAGTTTGCTTCGGATCAACAGAACGTTGATAAGTATAAGGAGTTGGAATACATACTAAAAAAAGAACATGGATGTGACAAACTGAGCCAACTATATGATTTTACACAATTGGAAACACCAACTGTAAAAGATTTAAGCGAGATTATGCCAATATTTGGTTTAACAGCTAACGATGCGTCAAAAGCGGATAAAGTTTATAACATTAATTTTTCTGTACTGAATCAATATAATTGCGACGATGTTGGTAATACAAAACAGTTGGTAAATGATTTAGTACAGTATTGCAATAATAAATATCCAAATGCACCGGACAAACAACATAATTGTGAATATTATTTAAAACAATCCATATTTGTATTCAGTAAACAAGATGAATATGCATTTGCAGATGATAAAAGGCAAGTTATACAACAGGTAAAAAGCGAATTAGAACAAGGTATTATGAATAATATTCGAAAGATACACCCCTTACCAGATGATACAGAAAAATTTTTACCAGTATTTAGTGCAAGTGAATTAATAAAAACAAGAAAAGAGATTCTTGGTAAATACGATGGAGACTGTAGTTCTGGTGGATGGTTGTGTGAAGAAGACAAGACCGTAACAAGATTAAACGCTATTAGAATATTATATTCCGTTTGCAAGCATTCGTTTAGATACCTTGGCGAACAACCGGAATGTGTTTGTTATGCACACGAAACGTATAAAAAAGTTAATTATCAAAATTTGATTTATATTGATGAAAAAGGAGGCAAATTGCCACAATCTAAAAAGACAGAATTTGATCAAATATTTAAGAAATGCAAACAAAAACTAGAAAAACAACGTTATGGTGAAACAAGCGACTATTAAAAAGGAGATTTTTATGACTTTAAAGAAAGGGTTGCCTGCATTTAACGTAAAAAATGCAAATATTGTTATTTTGGGAACTTTTCCTGGTGAATTGTCACTATGTGCAAAAGAATATTATTCAGATAGTCGCAACCAATTTTGGCAATTGTTGGGAATTACGGCAACTGATTATAAGGCAAAAACGAAGTTGTTAGAAGAAAAGGGAATTGCTTTGTGGGACGTTATTGCTTCTTGTGAACGTGATGGCAGTGCTGATAAGAATATTAAAAACATGAAGTATAACGATTTATCTCTTTTGAAGGGTAAAACTGTGTTGTTTAATGGAAAAAAGGCTTATAACATCTTTTTAACAGCTAAAAAACAACAGAATATTGAGTTAAATGTTACAGATAAATGTGTGTTGCCATCAAGTAGTGCTGCGTTGGCTGTTACATTAAAAGACAAAAAGAGACAGTGGGATAAAATCATAAATAAGTATAAATAAAGTTTTTCCTTAGAAAATATGCTTTATCGTCATAATATAGCAGTATAAAGGTTGAAATAATGGCATTTGAAATAAAACTTAGCAAAGATTTAACGATAGATATACGGCGGTGTCCACATTTGCTTATAGTTGGCAAAGGTGATAATAATTCTAATTTTGCCGAGCAACTTGAAATGCAAATTGACACCTTTCATGAAGTTATAAATAAAGATATTGGCGATACTTGTAATACTGAATGTATAGGAGTAGATTTTTGCTTGGACGGTTGTTTTTGTGAACACAAAGAACAGCTTATGAACGAAAGGTATGAACTGCTATTTGCTTTAAATTTTAATAATATAGAACAGTTTAACGAACATTTTAAGTATGAAGACATGCGATATCACGTTTTGTTTGCAAGTTTGCCAACACAGAAACAAACGACTTTTTCTTTGAAACAAATACTAATGAAAGGGCGAGGTGTTGGTATATATGTTGTTATGTTTATAAATGATATAACTGATTTGGGTGATAACGTTGATTTATTAGACATGTTTCCAGCTAAAGTTATATACAAAGCAAATGATACTGATGAAAGCGTTTTATTAACTGGTTATAAAGGGGCAGAAAGTTTGCGAGATAATGAGTTTATGTTTTGCGAACTTGGTAAACAGCCAGTGATTTATGAAAGCGAATTATTATAATAAAAATGCTGTTAAAATCACTGAAACTGATTACGCAATAGTTTTATATGTATTTTTTATTTAGTGGCTGTTATACGGCAAAAAAAGAGATTTAAGAGAGTTTAAATAGCATTTCACTCGTCCACAGATTAGCAAAATCTATTTTGTTGCTGTTTAGATTATATTCTTTGGTAACATAATTGAAAACATCTTGATTAAACACTTGTCGAACAAGCAAGTGATTCATCACCGGCGAGAAATTGCGAATATTGTGTGGAACACAAAAATCTTCAAAAAGTGTATATTGCATGTCATAAGTTAAATTTAAGTATGGAAAAACATGACACGTTTTTGATAATGCGATATCTAATGTGGATAAAGAATATTCGCATAGATTAAAGATAGAATGAACGTGAAATACGTTTGTTTTGCCGTGTTCTATAATTGTAATGGATGGTAAAGGATGTTTATGCCAGTATTTGCCTTGCAGTTGGTTTAGCACACGTGAATATATGTTACGTGCTGTTTCTTTGGCAGAATAGACATCTTTTTTTGGTTTGTTAAAGTGTATTGTACAAAAAGCGAGATTATCGCAACTTTGTGTATATAATGAGTTCTGTAAGAATTGTGTTATTGTTGCTTTATGAATTTGTGGTGTAAACATTGTCGTCTCCTTTATTAAGTTTTAGTTTTGTTTTATGTAATATAATATTACATAGGCAAAACTTTCGTTTTTTCCTTTGTTATTAGCATATGCCCACAATTTTTTGGATTGACACCCTTTTTGTCAAAACTTATTCATGGGTGATGTATATAATATATTTATCTTAAAATTTTAATTTTGTGAACCACGACATAAAAAAATTTTTAACTTTTTTTACAAAATCGTCGTTATTCAGTCAAAAAGAGACAAAAACGGGACAAATTTTATAAAAAGCCCCATTAAAACTTAGTTAAACACAAATAAAAAATGGCTGTAAAAACAGCCACTTGTTTTTGGTGGACGCGCAGGGATTCGAACCCTGGACCCACTGATTAAGAGTCAGTTGCTCTACCAACTGAGCTACGCATCCAGAACTGATAAACTTCGTTGATTATAAAGTATTTTGTCTTAAATGCAAGTATTTATCCACCCTATTTCTGCAAATACTGTGTTGGGTTATATGCCTTGGTTCCTTTACGAATTTCAAAATGTAATTGTGGTGCGTCAACTTTGCCAGTCATACCAACTTTGCCGATACTTTGCCCAACTTTAACTGCTACACCACGTTTAACAGCCATAGAATCTAAATGTGCATAGATTGTCATCCACCCATCACTGTGTTGCATAATGATTAAATTACCCATACCTTTGACTTCATTACCTGCATATGCAATAACACCATTCTCAGCCGCTTTGACATCTGTACCACGAGCCGCAGATATATTTATACCATCATTAAACAGTCCACCATTTTTTGCACCATATGATGACAAAATCTTACCACGCACAGGCCACATAAATTTTGAACCAGATCGTGAAGTTATCTTAGGCAACTGTGTTTTTGGATCAGATGAAATCTTGGTCTGTTGTGATTGCTGTTTCGTTGTAGACGTTGATTTCTGTGGCGTTTGTAATTTATCAGTTGTTTTTGCTTTTGCTGTTTTGTCAACCTTGGCTGGTGTTATTTTTTGTTCTGTTTTTACAGTTACCATTGGACGTGTTTTAATTTCATCCAATTTTGGAACTTTGATTTTTTGTCCCACAGACAATGTAAACGGGGCAGATAATTTATTCATAACTGCTAAATCATTAACAGGTATTTCATATTTTCTGGACAAAGAATATAACGTATCGCCCTTTACGACTGTAATTTCTTGGACATCCACACGTTTTGTTGTATTTGGTTTAACAGGTTCCGAAACAACTATTTTTTCTGCTTTGATTTCTTTGACTTTTTCTTCTGAAATAACATTTGGCACTTTTGTTTGTGGTGCAACCACAGATTGTCTGGTCTGTAATTTTTGCCCAACAGACAACAAATATGGTTCTTGTAAATTATTTATTTTTGCAAAATCTGCTATACTCATATTATAACGACGTGACAAAGAATAAACCGTATCACCTTTGGCCACAACAATTACACCATCATCTGTTACAGCTTTTTCATCAGATACATTTGTTTCTTTAACATCAGAAAAACCGCCGTATACAGGAACAATTATATAATCTTGTTGTATTTCATGTTCTATTTGTTGTTCTTCTGCTTTGATTTCAGACGTAACCTGTTTATCCTGAGGAATCAGAACATAATCATCAACACTGGCATACATTACATAATCATTGATGTTTTCAGAACCATACAATTCAGGTGATGCATATACCCCATAATCAGTAACTGCGGAATTATATATTTCCGGCTGAGATTCTGGATCAGCCAACAACGCAGGATATCTTGATTGGATAAATTCACCGATACTGTCTGGAATAGATGCGATTTTTGGTTGCAAATCACAACCAACCAATATTCCACTGATACCGACCATCAGCATAAAAATGACAAGATTACGTTTCATAATCCGAATTATATCATAATTTTAACACAAATAAAAATATTAAGAATCACGTTTCATAAATAATAAACCGATTTCAAACAACAACCACATCGGAACTGCTAATAAAATCTGAGAAACTATATCGGGTGGCGTTAAAACAGCCGCCACAACAAAAATACAAATAATAACGTATTTACGAGATTTGACAGCCGCCATTTTTGATAACAAACCAATTCTGTTCAACGCAATCATTATCAAAGGTAATTGAAAAGCCAATCCGAATAATTTTAATAAATCAATCGCAAAAGATAAATACCCCTTAGCCGCTGGTAACAACACAGTTGGCAAATTTGCCGCTTCACTGATTTCCAGAAAAAATTTAAACGCAAATGGAAACAAAAAATAAAAAGCAAAGGCTGCACCTAAAACAAACAACAACGGCGAACATAAAAATATAGGTACCAAAAACTGTTTTTCATTTTTATGCAATCCTGGTGCTATATATGCCCAAACATGCCACAACAATACGGGAATTGTTATAATTAAAGCAACCAAAGTAGACAAAGAAAAGCGTATCATTAAACCGTCTGTCAATTTTGTATATAACAATGTAGCATTTGCCCAAATGTTTAATAATGGTTTAACCAATAATAATTCTGTGTACGGTGCAACAACCCAGCCTAATCCAAATGCAAACATAAACACAATCGCAGTCCACAATATTCTGCGACGTAATTCAGAAAAATGTTGCAACAATGTCATTTTCATTTCTTTTTAACACTTTTACGCTTAACGAATTTTTTTGGTTTTACTGTAACATCAGAAAACATATCATTTGTGGCATTTTCTATTAAATCATCTATCGGTTTTTCTAAATCTATACGTTGCTGAATTTGTTCAGATACATCTGATATACGCCATACAATCCGCCGTATCCATTTAAATACACGACCAAAAAATCGTGCAACATCAGGCCAATTTTTCACAGGCACAACACAAATGGCAACCAACATAATTACTAAAAATTCAGTCCAACTTATTCCCAACATATTTGTATAACCTAGTCATAAAAATCATCACCACTATTGGTGCTGGCTGTTTTATGACGTGATAATTGAAAATAATTTTTTCCAAAATCTGTTTTTGCTTTTAAATTACTGAACACAACATCTGTCTCGTTTCCTGTTGCATCTGTCACAGACCAAGAATTCAATTTAATTGGCTTTTTATCAAAATTAACAACCATATATCCCAAACCTTCCTGATCACGCAAATTCATCTTCAAAGAAAATGTATTTTTATTGTTAAACGTCTCAGAAACATTTATATCTGCATTTTGTAAATCTATTTTTTTACGAACTAAAATCCCAGCAGGCGTACTGGTCAACGGCACAGTTGTAATTTGATCCAAAGATTTATCATAAAAATATAAATCTTTGCCATCAGCAATCAATTGAATTGGTGCATTTCTATAATCCAGTCTTACACGACCAGGACGCAACATAGAAAACACCCCCTGTTCTGTTTTACCACTCGCTGTTTGAACAAAATTTCCCTGCAAACCAGAAATTGAATTTAAATATTTTTCAGCATTCTGAACCAAATTTTTATCCACTGCTGCGTTTGCCGCAAAACTTGCAATTATACAACAAATCATCATTATGATTTTTTTCATTCTACATCCCCTTAAAAGCATTTATAACTTTTGTTTTAACATTTTCTAAATCGTCATACACCACAGCACCCGCCGCACACAAATGACCACCACCGCCAAAACTTTCAGCTATCTCATTTATTGGGTTTTGTCTGCTGCGAATAGAAATTCCAATTTGTTTTTCTTTTTGTTCTTTTAATAACACCACATATTCCACACCATGAATTTGGCCCAACAACCATAATACAATGGAACCACGACCATCTAATTTTTTATAATCAGGTTGTCTGATAGTGGCAACTGCCAAACGTCCACGCATAAAAAATTCAGCATTTGCAGCTGCAGCTGATTCAACCAACACAGTTTTTTTGCTTTTATTATCTAACAAATTGACTAAATACGGCATATCTGCACCAGCATCTATTAATTCTGCTGTATCACACATAACATCACCATTACGAACAAATTTAAAATTACCCGTATCTGTAATAATTCCCAATGTCAACAAATCAATTACATCTTTATCCATTTTGAAACCAGCAACCTTTGCAACATTATATATAACTTGGGCAGCGGCCGCTTTGTCTGCATCATCAAAACACAAATCACCAACTATATCTTCATTAAAATGATGATCAAATTCTATGACAAAATCTGCATCATTTACAAAATGTTCCACCCCACCTAAATGAATTCTGGTTCCATAATCAACCAAAATATATAAATCATATTTTGTATTTTCTGGAATCTGTGTATGAAAACACAAATTATCCCGCAAAGGAACATAATCTAGTTCTTTTGGAATATTTCCATCATAAATTATTGTTGCTGTTTTATCGAAATTCAGTTCTATAATTTTCATCAAAGCCAACACAGAACATAACGCATCCCCATCTGGATTTTTATGTCCTGATATAGCAATAGATTTTGCTTGTTTAATTTTGTCTATTAAAATTTTTATTTTTTCTTTCATATTGTCATATCTTCCAAAGTAAATTGCACACTAACATGACCATTATATTCATTGTCTTTTAATTTACCCAACATTATTATTTTAGTGTTTGTATTTGCTTCGTCCAGTAAAAAATCACCTATGGGGGTTCCAACTAAATTAAAACCAACAAATGGTAATTGCCCACCATTACTGGTCTTTATAACACCACGCAAATGCGAACCATTACCCATCACAGTAGCATATTTCAATACACCACCACGCAACACCAACGTCGGTTCTGGATTACACTGACCAAACGGTGCCAAATCAGATAATTTTTCAACTAAGTTCATATTTGCCCCAGATGCATCTATTTCCGCATCAACGCATATTTCTGGCACAGGATACACACCATTTAACTGTTCATGTACAGCTGTTTCTAAAAATGCACAAAAATCCTTTTCTTTGTCTGATTGTAATGTAAACCCAGCGGCAGCAGCATGTCCGCCACCTTCTGATAAAATTCCGGCTGCCAATGCATCATGTATTATTTTACCCAAATCTATTTCCGGTATTGAACGACCAGACCCGTTTATCACCCCATCACAACGTGTGGCAACACAAGTTGGCAAATTATATTTATCTTTTAATCTGCCAGCTATTATCCCCATTACACCACCATGCCAATTATCACCACATACAAACAAACTGCATTTTCCATTCACACAACATTGACGGGCTTTTTCCGCAGCATCTACCATAATTGCATTTTGAATATCTATTCTATCTTGATTCATTTTATGCAATTTGTTTGCTAAATCATTAGCAATTAACGGATTATCTGTCAGTAACAAATCCAATGCAGGTGCAGCTGAATCCAAACGTCCCGCAGCATTTAAACGTGGCCCCAAAGCAAAACCAGCAGCATACACAGATGGGTGTTTAATACCAGCTAAATCCATCAATGTTTTTAACCCCAGATTCTGACGTAATCCCATAACCTTCAATCCAGTGGCAACAAAAGCACGATTTAAATCTATCAATGGCATAGTATCACAAATAGTGCCCAAAGCCACCAAATCCATATAATTCAATAAATTGATTGGCTGCAAACCATTATCAAAGAATTTTTTACGTTTTAATTCACGATTTAATGATACCAATGTCAAAAAAGCGACACCAACACCAGCTAAAAAACTTAAACCAGACGTATCATCACTGCGTTTTGGGTTTATCACAGCATCAGCGACAGGTAATTCAACATCAGGCGAATGATGATCTGTGACAACAACTTTCATACCCAATTCTTTGGCCCGTCGCACTTCTGCTATACCACTGATACCACAATCCACCGTAATCAATAAATGTACACCAGATTCCGCCAATTTTTCTATAGCATCTATATTCAACCCATAACCTTCGCCTTCACGGGTTGGTAAATGCCAAGACACATCACACCCCAAAGATTGTAAATATTTAACAAAAATAGCTGTGGCCGTAATACCATCAACATCATAATCGCCATATATTGCAATTTTTTCCTTAGCACAAATAGCATCTGCAATTACACTTGTTGCCACATCCATATCTTTTAACACTGACGGATCTGGCATATATTCTTTGATAGAAGGATTTAAAAATCTTGCAATATTATCATCACCCGTAACACCACGGGATTTCAAAATATTTCTGATTAGTGTTTGTGTATCACCTGAATCAATCTCAAGATTATAATCATCCGACACAGTCCACACTTTCCCCAGCATGGATTTTTCTACTATTTTACGCACACTATACTCTTTTTTTATTATTGTCGGTATTATTATAATCTAAAAATATTAAAATAGCAATGGCATGATTCCATCAAGAATTGCACCAGCAGTCGGAACGGCATTCCAAGCTGCTGTTTTCCACCCACCAGATTCCTTTGTTCCCTGCGGTTCGTCTAAAATTACCACTATTATATATTGCGGTGCAGAAACAGGAAAGATTCCTGTAAAAACAGTGACATTTTTACTTTTATCAATAATTCCATTGATACGTTTTTCTGCCGTTCCTGTTTTTCCACCAACATCTATGCCTTTGACTCTTGCTTTCTTAGCAGTAGTTTTTTCGGCTATATTAAACATGATTTCACGCAACTTCGCGGATATATCTGAATCTAAAATTCTTTCACCACGAACAGCACCAATACTGCGTTTTAACAAAGTTGGATAAATATAAATTCCACCATTGGTAACTGCATTTACAGCTAACAACAAATGCATAGGTGTTACGGCAATTCCATGTCCAAATGCAGCGGTTGCACGTTCTGTTTGCCCCCAAATATTATGGGTCAAAGTTCTTTCTGTTTTTCCAAATTCCAATTGCAAAGGTTTATCTAAATTTAATTTATGGAAAAAATCCCTTTGTGCACCTTCTGGAAAATCTAATGCCATTCTAGCACTGCCCACATTACAAGAATACAGCATAATATCTGGTGCGGTTAATTTTCTTAACCCCTGCTTTTTAACCACATCTCGTTTAAATGAAGACACATCATCAATTGGCTTTTTCATTGCAGGACGACCAAATTTATCATAAATCATCAAAGGCTTGTCAACTTCATACTCTTTGTTTTGCAAATTATTTTCATATGCCAATGCTGTATTAAATATTTTAAAAACAGACCCCATTTCAAAATTATCACGTAATAATTTAAATTTGCGTGTATTCACCGGTATTGACTTTATATTATTTGGATCAAAATCTGGCAATTGAACCATCGCAACCATTTCCCCAGTTGTTGAATTCATCAACATACCTAATGCACCTTTGGCTTGATATTTTTCCATAGCCACAGACAACTGTTCATGAAAGATATTTTGTATTCTGGAATCAATAGATAATCTTAACGGATCTTTATTTTCACGTAAATATTTATCATATGTAAATTCTACACCTTCCAATCCAGCATCTTTACCAGCAAACCCTACAACATGTGCAAACACATTTCTTTGTGGATAACGCCTAACTGCAAAATCAGCAACTTCAAAACAATTATATTTTGCATGGGCTTCTTTAACCTGCTTTATTTGATCTTCTGTTGCCTGCATTTTAATATAAACCCCAGATTTTCCAGAATTAATCAAATTTAAAGCATCTGCGACACTGTAATCCATTGGTGCAATTTTATTTATGACCGCTGCAACTTCATTAACATGTTCTGGCTTTACACGTGGTGGATACAATTTAATACTGCCATACTTGACACTTTTAGCCAAAACAATTCCATTTCTATCAACAATATCCGCACGACGTTCTATATCTGTTCCTTTGCCACGATTGTTACCAATAACGTTGTTTTGCAACCCCAGTTGAACGGTTCTAAACATAAACACTAAACATGCCCACATAAATAATTTACGAACGAAACGCAAACGCAAAGCACAATCATGATTATATACCGATGCTTTGTATTCATGTGGTAAAATATCGTGACCTATGTTAAAACTCATTCTTGCACCTTTGGTATATCATCTATGCAAATCGTTTTACTGAAAGAAACAGTTACAGCTTGTGGGTTAGCTAATAAAACTGATTTACGTAATTTATCCCCAGAAGACAGATCAGAAAATTTAGTTTCTGCCAATGCATAATCGTGTCTAGTTGCATCCAACGTATCACGCACATAGGTTAAATTTCTGTTTTGTACACGATAACACACCTGTAAAAAAACTATCAGACACACTACACCGACCAACATACAAAGGCCCAGATTGAACATTTTTTCATCGTCTCGCATAAACACCCTTCCTTTTTATTTATGCATTTTATCATAAATTCTTAAAAAAACTAATCATAGATTGAATACCATTTAATCTGCCTGCACCAAAATTTAAATTCAAACTATTAAATTCCGTATTCAAATCCATATTTTTTATTTCTTCTATGTTTTTTCCATCAACCATAGCTAAAATAACGGCAACAATTCCACGCACCATTGCCGAATCGGCAACACCATAAAAATGATTATTATCTCTGCATATCTGAACAAACGAAGCACACCCCATAATTTCAGTGCATACGGCAGAATCTGGGACTTTTGCCAGATTGTTTCCCAATTCCATAACCATATCCAATTTATCTATTGGATTTTCAAGCGATGCTAATGTTTTTTTTATTTCTGCATAATTCATTATTACCAACCTTGTTCAGTCAAATCTAAGTCAACACGTGCAGCATCAGACATACGTGAAACATCCCATGCCGGTTCCCAAACTAAATTAATCTCTACTGCCCTATTTTCTGCGACTGATTCTACATTACTTTTAACTTGGTTTAAAATGTCTTCCATCATCGGACAGGTTGGACTGGTAAAAGTCATATCTATTATAATTTTATCATCATTAATTGATATATTGTAAATCAATCCCAAATCCCAAATATTAACTGGTATTTCGGGGTCATATATCTTTTTAATTTCATCAATAATTTTTTCAATACTTACAGACATTTTACTGAACCATTTTACGAATCGTTTCTACAATATATTTTGCATCTGCCATTGTGTTCCACGGACCAACAGAAATACGAATACTGCCATCAATATTCATTTTTTTGTGTATCCAACTAGCACACATATTACCAACACGCAAACAAATATCATGTAACCCAACAATCACACCAAAATCTAATACATGCATTCCATCAACTATAAAACTCAGCATACAAGCATCACGTTGTGTCAGTATTTTTATTTTTGATAATCCAGACAATTCATCATACATATAACTGATTAAATTTGACGGCTTGTTTTGCCAATCAATTAAACCATCTATTGCTTTTGGTAATCCAACAATCTGAGTCAACGGCAATGTCCCTGCTTCAAATTTTTCTGGGGATTGATTTAAAACCAAATTGTCATTTTCAATAACACGGTTAACCATACCACCACCAAATTTATCAGGATTAAATTTATCAGGGTTACGAATATATAACACCCCGACACCTGTATCAGCACCAATTTTATGTCCAGAAAAACACAGAAAATCACAACCAATTTTTTCAACATCAATTTTATTATGAACAACAAATTGTGCTGCATCCACAATAGTTATCACATGCGGATTTTTGTTTTTTGCTATACGAATTATATTTTCAATATCTTGTGCCATACCCAACACATTAGACATCGCAGTAATTACAAAAATATCACATTGTGGGATATGATTTATATCAATATTTAATTGATTATCCAACGGACAAACAACAATTTCGCATTTTCCTTTGTCAGCCAAAGCAACCCACGGCAATCTTGCACTGTGATGATCTAAATCAGACACAGACACTACTGGTTTTGTTTTCCAGACAGATGGGGTATTTTGCAATATATTCACAACCCGATTTAATGCATCTGTTGCCCCAAAAGTAAACACAATATTTGATGCCTTAGCACCTATAAAATCAGCAACACACTTACGTGCATCAGCAATTTTTTTGTCAACACTTGCAGCTCTTTCGCACACGCCACGTCCAGCATTAGCATACGAATTATTCAGAAAATCAACCTGAGATTCTATCACTGATTGATTCTTCAACCAACTGGCGGCTGCATCCATATAAACGATTTTTTTCATGTGGTTTTTCTCTTGCTTTTTGTTATGATTATAATAGACTAATTATAAATATCAACAACATAAGGAGAAAAAGATGGCTTTGAAACATGCTGATGATAATACGTTTGATTCTATGATTTCTGATGGTTTAACGTTGGTAGATTTTTGGGCTTCATGGTGTGGTCCATGTCAGATGTTTGGTCCAATATTTGAATCTGTATCTGAACAAGAAACTGATGTGAATTTCGTAAAATTTGAAATAGACGAAACAAACAGAAGAACACCTGCCAAATTCGGTATACGCAGTATCCCAAGTGTTTTGGCTTTTAAAAACGGGGAATTGAGAGAGGCTCGCACAGGGTTGATGGACGCAGAAACTCTGATGTTATGGATTAAAGAATTAAAGGAGTCTTGATATGGCTAAAAAGAATTTTAAAAACATTGAATTACCACCAAAATACACTCCGAAGAAATCAGAACCATATATGTGTCCTGAACATTTGGCATATTTTTATCAGTTATTAACAGCTAGACGTGAAAAACTGGCCAATGAACATAATGAAATATTACAAGATGTTCGTGTTGCTGAAAAATCTGAAAATGATGGTGTAGGTGACGATCAAGATCAGGCAACTTTTGAACAAGAAGTTACTATGAATTTACGCATGTCTGAACGCAATGGGAATTTGTTAAGAAAAATTGATGAAGCATTAGAACGTATTGAAAATGGTACATTTGGATACAGCGATATATCCGGTGAAGAAATTGGTCTTCAACGTTTGATGGCTCGTCCATTGGCAACAAAAACCATAGAAGAACAAGAAGAAATAGAAAAGAACGAAAAATAAATTTTACACCATAAAAAAATCCGCAAAATTTGCGGATTTTTTTACACTTTATTTTTTCTTAGTCTTTGTTTGTTTAGAATTTTTCTTTGGCTCTTCAGACTTGATTTCTTTTTTAAACTCTTTAACACCACTAGCCAAATTTTTCATCATAGCTGGAAATTTTGCAGCCCCAAACAAGACCAAAATTATTACCAATATTAAAAGAAGTTCTGTTATACCTATATGCATATTTACCACCTTTGATTTATTTTGCTACATAACAATCCAATCCATCAGATTTTGCATTGCGACAAAAACCATTTGCTTCGGATGCAGAATGAAATGGAACACGCAATCTGTAAATAGTTTGACCTTTGACCTCAGCAGCCAAAATAACAAACTGTTTACCATTAAACAAACTTGGATGTGCGTTACGAATCTTTTGTTCAGCAGCCTTAGCTAACTCACGTGTGCTGTAAGAACCAAATTGCACATAAATGCTACCAGTACTAGCAGCCACCTGTGTCGTTGTTTTTTTCACAGTTGCTGGTGCAGATATTTTTTTCTGTGTTGTTGCCTTTTGAACAGCCGGTTTTGTTGCTGGTTTATCAGGATTAAATGTGACTTCTTTTCTGTCTTCTACAACACGAACAGGATTACCATTTGATTCCACAGGTTTGGCTTCAACCTGTTTTTGCACAATTTTTTCAGTTTTTAGTTGGGTTTCCACTTTGACAGGTTTCGCAGGCACATTTAAATCTGCTACTGGTTCAGATGGAACCTCTACTTTTTCAACGGGTGCATCTAAATCAAAACTAGCTGACGAAGATGAATCTCCGCCCACACGTTCAATAACGATCCAAGTAGCCAACACAACAATCGCTAACCCCAGCCCCATCAATAACCAAGGTCTTTTCGGACGAGGTGCAGAAAACGGTGTTGCTTCTGGTAAAACATCCACTTCGTTATCATCTTCTAAATCTAACAAATCTAAATTTTCATCTTGGTTATTACTCATAATATCCCCCCATTTATATCATTTATATGAACACATTATATCATAAAAAAAAGCAAACACCAAGAAACCTTTGTAAATTATTTTGGCATATTTCCAAAATCAGGTGGAACAATCAATTTATGATTTGATTCTATAATTGGTTCTTTTTCACAATTACAACCACATCCGGCAACCATAACCAAAGAACACAACGCCAATAACACTGCTAATTTTTTCATCTTTCTTTCCTTGTTTTGCCCAAAGTGGGACCCAAAAGTCCCACTTTTTTAATTATTACAAAGGTAATTTAATCGCCTCTGTCATTTCATCAACAAAAGAATCTAAAGATTTCACTTGTTGACCTTCTTTACCTAAATAACGCAAAGTAACCGTTCTATCGTTCATTTCTTTTTCACCAACAACAGCGATTATTGGTGTTTTTGCCAAAGACAATTCACGAATCTTGTAATTTACTTTTTCGTCACGCAAATCAGCACGAGTATACACACCCGCTTTCTGTAATTTTTCAACTACTTCATTTGCATAATCTTTGAATTTTTCGGATACAGGGGCAACAACCACTGGTTCTGGCGACAACCACAAAGGTAAAACACCAGCTGTTGATTCTAATAATACCCCCATAAATCTTTCAATAGAACCCAATATTGCACGATGCAACATAACTGGACGATGTTTTTCACCATCTTCACCAATATAAGATAAATCAAATCTTTCTGGTAAATTCATATCCAGTTGCACAGTACCACATTGCCACTTACGACCAATTGCATCCCACAAATACAAACAAATCTTTGGACCATAGAATGCACCTTCGCCTTCCGCCAAGATGTAATCCGCCCCCATAGATTCAAGTGATTTACGCAAAGCGTCTTCTGCAAAATCCCAAACTTCATCAGAACCAATACGGAATTCTGAATCTGGACGTGTTTCTAAATCCATCAATATTTTCTTAAATCCCAATTTATGATAAACATCTATCATCAAACGCAATGCTTTGACAACTTCTTCTTGTAATTGTTCTTCTGTACAGAAAATATGAGCATCATCTTGGGTCATTTCACGAACACGCATCAAACCAGCCAAAGCACCAGATGCTTCGTAACGATTTACTTTACCAAATTCAGCCAAATATAACGGTAAATCTTTATAAGATTTTATACCCTGAGCATAAACCAACATACCACCTGGACAAGACATAGGTTTCACACAGAAATCTTTACCGTCCAAAGTTTTTCCGGAATAATTATGTTCTGCATATTTTGCCCAATGCCCAGAACGTTCCCATAAAGAGCGTTCCAAAACTGTTGGTGTGGATATTTCAAGATAACCTTCACGATTTTGACGTGCACGAATAAAATCAATCAAACGACGATACACTTTGAAACCTTTGTCATGCCAAAACACACAACCTGGTGCATATTCAGGTTCAAAATGGAACAAATCCATATCTTTACCTAATTTACGATTATCTCTAGCCGCCGCTTCTTCCTGCATTTTCAAAAATTCGGCTAATTCTTCACCAGTTGCAAACGCATCAACATAAATACGTTGTAACATTTTATTTTTTGAATCACCCTTCCAATATGCACCAGCAACACTTTTTATTTTAAAACCATCTTTTGGTAAATCTTTGCTGGATGCAACATGTGGACCACGACACAAATCTGTAAAATCACGAAAAGTGTAAATAGATAACACTTCACCATTTGCATCATATTCATTTAACCATTCCATTTTGTATGGTTGATTTTTAAAAATTTCTTTTGCTTCATCAAGAGATATTTCACGTCTATCAAATCTGCCATCAGATTTAATCAAAGCTTTCATTTCTTTTTCAATAGCCGCAAAATCATCTTCGCTGAATCTGTGTTCTGTATCAAAATCGTAATAAAATCCATTTTCAATAGCAGGACCACCTGCAAATTTAACATCTGGATACAACTTTTGAACAGCCGCTGCCATCACATGTGCCAGCGAATGACGAATTAATTCAATTGGATAAGACATATTTTTTACCTTTTATTTTTATTCATATTTATTAAATTGCCTGTTTATTATAATACGTGCTTTATAACAGCACAAATAAAAATCTACACCCCCAAAGGGGTTGTTGTAGTCATGGTAAAAATAAATAATTTACAAAACATACTAATATTTTAATACCATAAAATTTAAAAGTCAAAAAAAATCCGCTTTTCAGTGCATTTTAACCAGAAAAGCGGATTTCTATTAAACTAATCCAAATCGTTTATTAAATTTTGGATTCTTTCTGTACTTTCGTTATCATCTAAGGCAACCGCTATTGCGAACGCAGATTCCAAATCATGACGAGCAGCATCAGTATTACCCAACTTGAAATTCAAAGCAGCTGATTTTTCAAAATACCCCATCGCATTGCTAGATTGTTTTTCACGTTCTTCTTGTGTTGGGGTTGCCTGAATTTGTTCAGAAACAACACGCACAGCAGATGTATAATCATTTATAGCATTTTCAAAATCACCCAATGCCGTAAATGCTTCTGCACGTTCTGCATATACATCAGCAGATATTGTTCCTTCTGTTCTGGCCAAAGAATTCGTATAATCCGCAACCGCACCCTGCCAATTTTTTAACCATAAATTCAACTGCCCACGTTTAGCATATAAATCACGCATTGTTAAACCACTTGCTGGCTTCATAGACTGTGCAGCCAAAGCATTATTTATATCATTCAATGCAGCAGCATAATTTTCCAAACGTGTATTCAACAAAGATCTGTCCAAGAAAGCAGCAGCATTCATTGCATCCATTTCAATCGCACTGTCAAAATCCGCCAAAGCTTTCTGATAATCACCAACTTGCATATATGCTTCGCCACGCAACGCATAAACATCAGAAGACGCATTTGCATCAATTGCAGCATCCAATTCAACAATTGCTTCTTCCACGTTACCCGCAACCAATTTTTCCTTGGCCACTTTGATATAATCTTCTGGCTGTTTTAAAACCTCTTCTGCAACAACAATATTATTGACTGTTGGATGTAAAAATTCATGACTGCGTCCCAATATATAAAATGTTGCAGCAATAAAGAACAAAATTATGAACCAATAAACATAAATAGTCCAAGACCACGGGCTGCTTGCTGAGCAAGTATTCGCCTGTATTTCTGGTTTCTTAACCGCACTTTTCCGGATATTTTTCAATTTTTTCATAAACTCCCCCCTTTTCTTTTATTTTGATTTTAGAAATTTTTTAAAACCAGGTCAATCGTTTTCTTATCTATTTCTAAAATTTTTCCAACTGGCAAATTTCCCAACTGTATTTGGCCATAAGAAATACGATGCAAAGCAGCAACAGGTGAACCAATATATTTCAACACAATTCTGATTTCGTTCTTTTTACCTTCTGTCACAGTAATACGTAAATTATGTCTATCTATAATCTCTATTTTCATAGGACGATAATTAATACCATCAATACAAACACCCTGTCGGGCTTTGTTCAACCCATCATCATTATATTTATCCACAGTCGCAATATAGGTTCTGGGAATATGATTTTGTGGCAAAGACATTTTACGTGCCAAATCACCATTATTAGTCAACAATAATAACCCAGTAGTCTTATAATCCAATCGGCCTATATACTTTAAATTTTTATATTGTTTATCCAGAACATCATATATTGTTTTTCTGTGTTGCGGATCATAGGCAGTAGTCATTGTATTTAACGGTTTATGAAACATATACAATTTAATGTCTTGATTTTTTTTGATTTCTTTACCCCGAATATAAACTTTTGATTGTTCATCTACAAAAAACACAGGTGTATCAACAATATTGCCATCCACAGAAACTACACCTGATGCAATCAATTTTTCAGCATCACGCCTGGATGCGATCCCACAATCTGCAATAAATTTAGCTAGACGTGTCTTCATTTATTTACAACCTTGGTTACCGCAACGACTGCCGCTACTTCTGCCCGTAAAATAGTCTTACCCAAAGATAATCCACGCACACCATTTTTATCCATTATTTCAAATTCTTGTGAGGAAAAACCACCCTCTGGTCCAACAAATATTTTTTCACAACCAATTACCCTGTCAGCAACATTTTTACCATGCCCTGCCCGTTCATCAGCCACAACCACATCTTTAAAATCTAAATCTTTAAATTGTATTGGTGATAACAATTGGGGAATACTGTTACGACCAGATTGTTCGGATGCTTCTATGATAATTTTCTGCATACGATTCCAATTTATATGTCGTGCAACAGTTCTATCTGTTATTACAGGTTGTAACACAGCGACCCCCAATTGTGTAACCATGTTCAACATTTCATCTAATCTTTTGATTGGTGCGAAATAAAATATTACCTTATTACTGGGATCTGTATGCTTTGTTTTTTGACCAATAATCAAAAAATTATTATCCTCAGACAAAATGGCATTATATTCTGTTCCGTTATTAAACACCAAACAATCATTTCTTCGCATAACGTGCCGTAAATAATGAACAATATTTTTATCAACTGGCACCATTTCTTGTTGATTTAAAGTTTGGTTTAAAAAAATTCTTGGTATATTTTGCATTTTTTAATCTTTTAATATAAAAACTGTTATTTTTATGATATAATACCAATCATGGCTACGAAATTCAACTTTTTCTCTAGCAGTGGTTCTGGCAAAGGTTTAAAAATCTTTGATTCATCTGCATACAAAGAACACGAACGCACTGGTATTGCCCGTCAATTTTGGACTATGCGTTGGGATATTGGCATTTGGTGTATATGTGCATTAGCATTTGGTTTATCCTTTGCAGCGGAACATATTTGGCGATACGGTTGGTCACCTGCTTCACAAGAATGGGTTATATTATACTTAAAAAATATGTTAAAAACGGGTGGTTTATCTGTCATAGCTGAAATTCCATATTGGATACAAAGAACATTTTTTCACCCAGATTTTGCGTGTATGACACCTTTGTTTCCAGTAATTGCATATTACTTTTTGTCTGACACTACGTTTACAGACGAATTTAATCCACACGGTAAAAAAAATTACGATGAAAAATCTTCCCGCAAAGCAACCGCTGATGATATTAAAAAAATGGGCACATTTAATAATCCAGATGGTTTATTCAAAGGATTTATGATGGTGCTGGGATATTTTAAATACAAAGGTAAATCCACAGCTTTAATGATGGACGAATGTTTGTCTGCTTTGTGTGTAGCACCTCCGGGAACTGGTAAAACATCCGGTGTTGTTATTCCAACAATCTTGGACTGTGATACAGTGTCAATGATTATAAACGATCCGAAACCAGAATTAAAATATTCAACATCTGGATATCGTTCAACTGTAGGACCTGTTTTTATTATGAATTGGTCTGGTCAAGATGAACCAGAACGTGGAATATATTATCCATCATGGAATCCTTTATCACCAGAACATGTTCCATATTTACCCGAACAACGTGATTTGTATATTGATGCTATTTGCAAAGTATTAATTCCTGATGCAGTTCAAGATCCACACTGGTCAAACACAGCACGTGCTGGGTTATCCGGTTTGGTAAATTTCATAGTATCAAAAATAGAACGTGCCAAAGCAGACGATTATTTTTACAACAAAATAAATAGCAATTCTTTAACAGATGACGACAAAACATTATTAGGCGATTATTATTTATCTATGATGAATGATGCAAATGCATATGCCGCATATTCCATATTGCAACGTGGTGAATTAAATGCAATGAATTATGTTCATGTCGGAACTTGGGCACACATTCCAGAAGCATGGCACGGCAAAGAAGCATCTTTTGCGATGATTTTGGACTGGTTAACAGCCAGCCAAGTTGCTATTGCCGAAAACATGGAAGAACGCCGTCGCCAAGGTGACCAAATGGTTATGATGGCAGACCCAATGAAAGATTTATTGTTAGATGCAGTAGACGAAGCACGTCGTTTTTCTTATGCACAGCGTTCAGTATCAGAATTAACTCAGCTGGCAAACACACCAGACAGGGAACGTGGTTCTATTTTATCCACTATGATGGAAGGTTTAGCAATCTTTCGTAATGCTGCTGTACGCAACCGAACAAGTCATTCTGATTTTCATTTTGAAGATTTGCGTGGATTAAAAGACCCTCGTGATGGAAAAATTAAACCTGTCAGTGTATATTTATCTGTTAATATGGTTGATGCCCAGGCTGTAAATCCTATTACCGCAATATTTATTGAATTAATGTCTAATTATTTACTAGCACATAAACCTGGTGAAACAGTAGACGACAAAAAAGTAGGTCCCTGCCCTGTGTTATTCGTATTAGACGAAATGCCAAAAATGCAAAAATTAGATGCTGTTATCAAAGGTCCCGATTTAGGACGTGGACAAAAAGTATCATATTTGATTATCGGTCAAGACATTCACCAAATACAAGAAAAATACGGTGCTGATGCTGCTTCTACAATTATATCAACAACCGCCGCTAAGATTGTATTACGTCAAAATGATCCAGATACAGCAAAAAGATTTTCGGAAATGGTCGGCAAAGAAAAAACCAAAAAAATTGAAACTGATAAAGATGGTAACAAAAAAGAAGTACCAGACGAAAAAGATTTATATTCTGTAATGGATATTATGAAAATACCAAAAGACAAACAATTGGTAATTTTTCAAGGTTGGTACAATCGTCCAATAGAAGCAGATGCAGAACCTTACTATCTAAACAAAACACCTATACAAAAACGGTTAAACGAAAAAGTTCAAATGGGCGAAGCATCCCCATTACCAGAATTTTTAATTCCATCACACCATGCTATTATGGGATATGAAGGAACACCAAAAATATACAACCCAAACACAAATGAAATAAAAATACTGGAACCATTAAATTAAAATTTAATTAGTATTTATTAATATGCGTAAACTTATTTTTTTTTGTTTATTTGTTCTATACGGTTGTGCGTCCAGCACACAGGCGCATCTTGATACAATACAAAATAATTTTGCACATGGTGATTTTAAATCAGCAACACAAAATTTATCATCAAATACCGAACCAGAAAAACAAAACAATCTTGAATTATTAATAAACGGTGTAACACTGTTTCACGAAAATGAATTCAAAGAAAGCGATTCTGTTTTTGAAGAATTTAACAAAAGAAATTTATCTGAAACCGATTCGTCTATTGTACGTGAAACCACAGGATTATTATTCGGCCAAGGCATCAATTCTTATAAACCATATATGATGGATTCTTTATTTGTTTCTTATTATCAACTATGGGATTTATTAGCTATGCATGATTTCAAAAATGCACGTGTTGTTATAAATCAATCATACATTCGTCAGCAAAAAATGTCCACAGAATACAAAAAATTGATATCAGACAGAAAACAAGATATCACCCCAGAATTACAAGAAATTATCGGTAAAAACACATCTGATTGGGTAATGTTTAACGATATTATGAATCCTGCTTTGATGTATTTATCTGGGATATATTTTTTGACCAATGGTGATTTTGAAAACGCAATTACCTATTTAAAACGTGCATCTGGTATGGTACCAGACAACACATTTATCAAACAAGATTTACAATTAGCACAACAATATAAAAAACCAACAAATATAACATGGCAATTTGCAGAAACTGGCTTTGCACCACGTTTACACGAACAACACGCAGGATTATATTTATTTAATATTGGTATGATATATTTTGCTTTCAGTGAACCATATTTTTCTAGTGGTTCAATTCACCCACAAAATTCGCAAATGCTTGCTAATGTTGATGCTATGTTTCTGACAGAATACAACGAATACAGAACAAACGAAATTTTACGCTCTTATGCCAGTGCTGTATCAAAAGCAACCTTGCAAGCCACTATGTATAATTCACACAGCAGTTCCGCACCATTACTTGGTATATTATCATCTATTTACACTGTATCTTCTTCAAACACAGATGTTCGCACATGGGCAACTTTGCCACAATATATATATGTAACACGCATAGAAAACACCAAATCAAACTTGAATGATTTAATTGTAAATGATAACATAAAATCAGAAATCAAACCGAACACAAATAATCTAGTATATGTCCGCATGACACCAGATATTGTTGATGCGAAAATAATAAATTTAAAATAAACCAAAGGAGAACAAAAATATGAAAAAAATTATAACATGCAGTTTATGTCTTGCTTTGTGTGCATGTGGTGAAACACGTGTCGTAGATTTACAAAATGAACGTGAAGTTTCAACAATGCAAAATGTTATGGAACTAGAATATCGTGATTGGACGTCTACGGCAGAAACCATGACAAAATCAATGCTGGAAAGCAAAGCTTTTGCTGCACATAAAAATCCAGTTATTGCTATTGGCAATATTGTAAACGATACAGCACAACGTTTTGACACAGATATTTTAACAAAAAAAATCCGCACCACATTGGTGAAATCTGGTGTTGCTAAAATTGCAACAAATTTCTCTGGCGAAGATACAACATCTAATGTTGTCCGCAACATTCGTAATAATGACGAATATGATGCCACAACAATTGCTAGCAAAGGAACACTGATTGCACCAAACATGTCTTTGTCTGGTAAAATGTTACAAAGAAATCTTAAATTGCAATCTGGCTGGTTTTCTTCTACTGATACACGTGTAGAATATTATTTACAATTAACACTGACAGATTTAAAAACAGGATTGTCTGTTTGGGAAGATGAAAAACCAATCATCAAAGAAGGCGACCATGCACCAACATGGTAAACAAAAACAAACAATATAAAAACCGCCTTTACGGCGGTTTTATTGTTATTTAGCAATTTGACCATTTATATAATCTATCTTTTCACGACCAACAATTATATATTTACCATCATAATTTGGTGCAACTTGTTTTTTGATTTTTATTTTCCAATACACAGCACCATCACGTACATCTATGGCATATAAATAATTATCTGTTCCCACAACAAAAGCAAAATCATCTATCAAAATAAAATCAACTGGCACTGATATATTTACACACCAAACTTTGTCACCATTTACATTTTTAAACTTACAAAACGCATCACCCAGACCGCCAGCATAAACAAAATTTTTATCAACCCCTACACGTGCAACAATATCAACTATGGCAAAACCACCTGTCAAAGTATTTTCTTTATACACATCAGCGGTCCACACCACACGATTATTATTTGTATTTATTTTAACAATTTCACCATTTGAAAAACCTGTATAAATAAAATTATCTACACATACAGGCTTTTGATTACTTTTTACTGAATCGCCCGTAGCGAAACCTTTGAATACTTTTTTATCGCCAGACCAAATAGTATTTGTTTTATCCTGAGTAAAATCACATGATTCGTTTCCGTAAATATTCTTTGCAGATTCTGATAACTGTGGAACAGCTTTATCAACAGTTTTTATTTCTGCATCACCAAAAATATTATACCTTTCCCCAGGCAATATTGGATCACGTTTGGAACAACCAATCATGACCAACACACACAACAAAAAAGCAAATGATTTTTTCACTACCCTATCCTATCTTAACATTTGTGCAGTTGCAGACACAGAAGCTGGTGCATCTTTATCATTTACAATCATGTCTAAAATTGGCATTGCTTTGTCTTTGTTGTTTTCAGACAGATATTTTTCAGCAACCATTAAACGTGCTGTGTAAAAAAACGGCGATTTTTTTGTATTCATATCTGATAAATATTTTTCTAATTCCACAGCAGTCATTTTATCGCCATTTATTGACACCAAATGCAATTTTGCTAAGTCTTTAAAATCACGAGTATGTGCATTTTGTGCTAAATATTCCAGTTTTTTTACATCTTTATCTATTAAATATGATTGAAACAAAGCCAAATCTGATGTTGCACCCTTTGAATTTTTAGATAAATTAGCCAAAGCATTTGCGTCCATACCAGCCAATGCTGTCTCGTGTTGTTGTGCAACAGCCATTTTAGCTGCATAATGCATGCGTGTTCCAATTTGAATACCACAAACCACAATCATAATTGCCAAAACACATCCAACGATATGACGCCAATATTTCTTTAAAAATTGTTGAGTTTTTTCATTATTTACATCTTCCCAAACTTCACGATACAAAGCATCTTCTGCGTATTCTTCACGTGTTTTGGTTTGTTTTATAGTTTTACTTTTATTTCTTTCCAGCATATTTGTCATAAATGTTCTCCATTCTTGAAAAATTCTATTTTATTGGTTATACTATAAAAGTTATGAAAAAGCAAATCAAGACAACTTTACCGGCAAAATCATCTACCGCCATGATACCGTCATATGGGGCTGGTGATGATATCAGTTTAACAAAATATATATCAGAAATTCAAAAATTCCCTATATTGTCGGCTGAACAAGAATATGAATATGCTACAAAATGGGTCAAAGAACACGATAATGTTGCTGCTGAAAAATTGGTTGCTTCACATTTGCGTTTAGTTGTATCTGTGGCATATGATTTTAAAAATTATGGATTACCTGTATCTGATTTAATTGCCAGTGGCAATATGGGATTGATGCAGGCATTACAAAAATTTGACCCAGAACGTGGATTTAGATTTTCTACATATGCTATGTTTTGGATTAAAGCGGAAATATATGAAACCATCTTAAACAATTGGTCTATTGTAAAATTGGGAACATCCGCAAATCAAAAACGTGTATTTTTCAATTTATCACGTGCAAAACGTGCATTGAGTATAATGGATAATTCATTATCTGATGAACAAACTAAACAAATTGCAGAATATCTATCCGTCCCAGAATCTGACGTACAGAACGTTTCTACACGTATATCTGCACGTGATGTTTCTTTGAACGCACCTTTGAATACTGATTCTGATTCCAAAGATATTTTATCCAATATGGCAGACACACGCATAGGTATAGCAGACAATTTGGAACAGCTGGAATTCAAACGTCGTGGATATGAATTATTACGAAAACATTTATCTGCCCTGCCTGAACGAGATAGAGAGATTTTAAAAGCACGCAGATTATCTGACCCAGTCGCAACATTGGAAACCCTATCCCAAAAATATGGGATTTCACGTGAACGTGTCCGACAAATAGAAGAACGTGCTTTTGATAAACTGCGTCAAGCGATTCTTGATGAATCAAATGGTACTCCTAAATTAATTCAAACTAAAAAACGCAAATGAATACAAAAAAAATATCTTTATTAATCGCAACAATGTTGTTTACTTGTAACGCATATGCTGTTGATTATAAAACAGACACTTGGATTTTTAAATTAAATGCGGATGGCATGGCTGGTTTTCTACAGCAAAAAACAGACGAATCGGATTTTATCAATGACTGGGAAATTAAGGGTCAAATATTTTATCGTTTTAATAACACACAACGATTCGGTGCAATTTATTCCATAGATGCCGATTCGGTTGAAGACAAAGAATATGTTCATCATGCCTTTATTTTATTAGAAGACAGAAATGCTGGTCGAGCAGAATTCGGTTTAACACATTCAATCGCACGCAAAATGGGATTGGGGTTGCCAGACGTTGGATATTTGCGTATAAACGATAATTCTATATTACACAAAAAATTAGATTTAAAAAAGGTTTTAATATCAGACACCACTGCTACCACTGGTCATAAAGCTTTGCATTTGAATCTGGCCACGACAGCCACCGATTATGGACAATATGGTATATCCGTTTCTGGTTTAACTGATGATTATAATTACGCTGTTGATATGGCAATCAAAATCAAACAACCTTCTGGAAAAATAAAGACAGCATATTCATTAGGTGTATCATACATGAATAAACCAGAAAATTATTCTGAACATTCTTTCACACCAAATGTAACCGCTGATTGGCGTAGCCAAATAGCACTTGGAATAAACTTGCAATACAACAGTTGGATTATTGGAACATCTGCACGTTTGATTTACGACAAAAACCCTGTATACGTTGCATCTGACGGTTTAATTGCTGGGGCTGGATGTAGTTATGATTTATTACAATACACCGTTTCTTTGAATTATTTATATTCAGACACAACTGTTTGGAAACACGAAAAAGATATTTTAACACATGAACATAACGATTATGTACACACATGGCTGGCATCATTCAGATATAAATACAGTGAAATTGCACATCTGTTTATGTCTGGTGGAATAACATCTGATACACCATTTTTTGCAGTCGGATTAAAAATTGGTTTTTAAAAACAAAAGACCGTCTATACGACGGTTTTATTATTTTATAGCGTATTAAAACAAACAACTTAATGCTGCTGGCATATTCTTAGCCAAAAACCACAACGTTCTGTAATCGGACATATAAATTGTTGCTAGCAACACAGTCCCAACAACAAACACAAACATAACACTGACTTTTTTACAATGCAAACAATACACCGCAATATTGTATAACAAGAATAATATATACAAATCTGTTGCTATGCTTATAACCCAAATAGATGTACAATTAAATGCCAATGCATTCAAAATCAAAGTTAACGGATACACAAAGAATATAGATGCTAATCCTTTGACAGCTATTTCCCAATCTCTGTCACCCATTGTTATTTCTGAAACCAGCATCATTAACCCCGCAAACACAAATAACAACACAACCGCTAACACTGGACAAACTATGATTGCTTTGAACAAAGCTAAAAATGTAAATGGATTACCACGAACTAACTGCATTATTAAAACTAAAATTCCCCCTATCAAACCCCATAAAAATGCACGCAACATAGCATCTTCCATTTTGCCATCTGCCACTATTTTGCTGAAAAAATATTTTGGTCTGAAAAATATATCAGTTAAACGTTTGAACCAATTTCTTTTCTTTGATTTCATGCAAACACCCCCTTTGGTTTGATTATTTATATTTTTGCTTTATAATTATAAAAAATCAATGGAAAAAACATGAAAAACTTAGTTATCGTTGGTCGTCCTAACACTGGAAAATCAACACTTTTTAACGGATTAACAAATACACGTGATGCATTGGTTCATGACAGACCCGGTGTTACACGTGATACGGTTTCTGGCAATATACCGAATCGGCCATGGGTTGTATTTGATACAGCAGGCCTAGAAAACACAAAATCCGGCATTGGTCACGCTTCTACAAACATGGCGATTCGTGCTATTGAAAATGCAGATGCTGTTTTATTCGTTGTTGATGGAAAAATTGGTTTAACCCCTATGGATTTAGAATGGGCAAAATTAGTTCATAAAAAAAGCAAGGCCCCTGCTTTGTTGTTGATAAACAAATCTGAATCTAACAAAAGATTGGCCGATTTACATGAATTTTATAAATTGGGATTTGGGGAACCTGTTTTAATTTCCGCTGAACACAAACGTGGTTTTGATAACATATATGAATTCATAGATAAAATGACAGGCAACGAAACAACAACAAACGAACCTGATACACAAATAAAAATTGCTGTGTTGGGGCAACCTAATGTTGGAAAATCTACTTTTGTAAATCATGTATTGGGTGAAAATCGTCAAATCGTCAAAGACGAACCAGGAATTACACGTGACACAGTTAAAATACCAACCCGTTTTTATGGACGTGATATTGTATTGATGGACACAGCTGGTTTACGTCGCAAATCCGGGGTCAAAGATGATGTAGAAACATTGTCTGCACTGAAATCTTTGGATGCAATTGACAAAGCAAACATTATTATTTTAATAGTTGATGCAACAAAAAACATTGAAAATCAGGCATTATCTATTGCAGCACGTGTTGCTGATGCAGGCAAGATATTATGTGTTGCATTAAACAAATGGGATTTAGTTGACCCAATTGAACGTGATGAAAAATTATTAAAATTAAAACATCAGTTTACAAATTCATTTCATCAAATCATAAAACCTTTGATTTTGGCTATATCTGCCCAAACAGGCACTGGTATTCAAAATCTGTTCAAACGATTATATGAACAATGGGACATTAGCAATGCTGATACACCAACCAGTTTATTAAATCGTGTCATTGAAAAATTAGTTACAGACAGACAACCACCTATGTCACGTCTAAAACGTCCAATGAAAATTAAATTCGCACATCAAACTGGACATCACCCAATCAAGATTTCAATTAATGTTGGCGGTGCATCGGATATACCAGAATCTTATACCAGATATTTACGTCGTGGAATTGCAAACGCATTACATTGGGAACATTTACCAATCGTAATTGAATACAATAAATCTGAAAACCCATTTGATTAAAATTGATATATACCAAAAAATCCGTAGTATAGACGGATTTTTATCATTTCACAAAATCTATAATTGAACCAAACAGCACCGCAAAAAAGAAACACACACTGCCACCAATAACAAACAAATGCCACAGCACATGTGCAAATTTTAATTTTCTCCATAAATAAAATATTACACCAACAGAATAAGACAATCCACCTGCTAAGACGAACCACATTCCACGTGCTGATATAGTATCAATCATGGCTGGTAAAATCCAAAGCAATGCCCATCCCATTACTAAATATAACGCAACCATCCATTTTGGTTGACGACGTGGATTTCTGATTTTCATGATTGCACCAAAAATAACAACAGCCCACAAAATACCAAACATAGTCCAACCCAAACCTGGATATCCACCTAAATTCAAATTAACCAGTAAAAATGGTGTATACGTCCCAGCAATCAACGCATATATGGCTATACTGTCCCACACTTCAAAGAAACATTCGCTTTTGTCACCAATCGTTGCGTGACACATTGTTGAACCAAAATACAAAGTGAACATTGTTACCCCAAACAAAGAACATGCTACAACAGCCCATGGATTATGATGCACAACAGCAAATGCCACCAACAAGCACAACGCAGCCATTGCCAAACCAATACCAATTCCATGTGTTAAAATATTCAAAACTTCTTCCGATTTTGTTGACGGACGTTCCCAACGAAACAAACCAGTAGCACGTAAAACTTTTAACAAACCAGACGCATGTTTATTATGTTTTACTTCTTTCAATTGTTGCTTAACAACTTTCTTTGTTTTTTTCATAATATTTTTTTCCTTTCCTTTTGCTGTATACGTTATAAATGCTGACGTATACGTTCTTGAACACGTTTATCACCCAACACCTGCATCACAGAATATAAATCCGGTGTATTGGTTCTGCCAGTCATCGCAACACGCAAATTCATTGCCACTTCACCAGGTTTAACACCACACTTTTCAGCAACCGCAACAACTTTGCCCCACCAAGTATCTTTATCATCCGATTCGTTCCAAGTTTCCAAGAAACCTTTTAATACATCTTGATTATATGTATATTCATTATTTGGAACAAACAAGAAATCCCAGAAATAAGACACTTCATTTAACGTTTGTTGCCATGTAATAAAATCTTTACGAATACGTTTTGGATTATCACGTTCAATCGCCAACACAGATGTTAAATATTTTACATCAGCGACCTGCTTTTTGTTATCTTCGTTTCCATATTCATTAGCCCAATCAACAACATGTTTAACCAAAACATCAACAGGTAACGTTGCAATATATTCTTTGGCCCACCATTCCAATTTTTTCATATCAAACAAAGAACCAGATACAGGCATTTTTTTCGGTTTTAATTCATAATCCCAAAAAGATTTTACCTGCCCCTTTAATTTTGCCTCTTCATAACCAGGTGCTAAAATATTGCCCAAATATTCAACTACAGATTCTGTTGGCCAACCCTTTTGCAAAAAAAATGCAAGGTTATTTTCTGGGTCTTTACTTTTAGACATTTTTCTTTGATTACCGGTTTCTTCGTCTATCTTGTCCAATGTTGCAATATGAATATAATTTGGTAATTGCCAGCCCATCATACGAAACATCTGAACATGTAAAGCAAAAGTTCCAAAATAAGATCTATCACGAACAACATGTGTAGTCCGCATAAAATGATCATCACATAAATGTGCAAAATGATACGTTGGTAATCTGTCTGTAGATTTTATCAACACTATATCTTCATTATTTTCTGGGACAGACAAAGTTCCCTGAATTAAATCTTTACAATATATTCTATTATCAGGATTACCCGTTGAATATAGACGAATTGTTGGGGTTTCGCCATTCTCAAGATGTTTAATTATATCTTCTTCGCTGATATCTCTGTCACGTGCAAATTCACCATAAATTCCCGTTCCAAAACCGGCTGCACTTTGCTTAGCACGAATATCATCCATTTCTTCTTGTGTTAAAAAGCATGGATATGCCAATCCCTTTTCCAACAGATATGCAGCAACAGAATGATAGATATCTTTTCTTTGTGATTGATAATACGGCCCATATTCACCACCATAGCCAACACCCTCATCTGGTTTAAACCCAAATACCTCCATACCCTTTAAAATTATATCAACAGCCTCTTTGATTTCACGTTTAGTATCAGTATCTTCTATACGCAACATAAACAAACCACCAGATTGTTGTGCCAATTTATAACCAATTGTGCAGCTTAACAAATTACCCAAATGCATATATCCAGTTGGACTGGGTGCAAAACGTGTCACCATGGCCCCATCCGGCAATTGACGTGGCGGATATTTAGCCTCTAATTCATCCAAAGTGTATTTTGGGGTACCACCCAGCACACGTGCAATCAAATCTTTTGATAATCCATTACGCATTTTATTTCACCTTGTTTTTATAACAAAGTGATTTTATACTAAATATATGGAAAAACAAGAATTAAAACATTTTGAAAAAACAGACATCAGAACCTTTGGACGCAGGCATGGCAAAAGATTATCCACCCACAAACAATGGTTAATGGAAAATTTATTACCACAAATTGCACCAAATGCTTCTGAAACCACCAAAAATCAGACTATTCTGGAAATTGGTTTTGGCAACGGAGAACATTTGCGAGATTTAGCGGTTACCAATCCAAATTCTATTGTTATTGGTGCAGAACCCTTTGCAAATGGGGTTGCTGCGTTGCTTTCTGCTATGACAAACGAATCGGATAATACCGTATTTAATGAATACAAAAATATTCGTATTCACCCAGACGATGTTCGTTTATTACTAAATTCGCCTGATTTTCAAAACGTTCATTTTTCACAAATTTGGGTTTTGCACCCTGACCCATGGCCAAAGGCAAGACATGAAAAACGCAGATTATTAAATGCTGATTTCTTAAACCTATTATCTAAACATTTGGGTCAAACTGGACAAATTATAATCGGCACAGACCATTGGGAATACTATGACTGGATTTGTGAACAATTAAAACAAACAAAATTAATAATCAAATCAACCAGTTTAAATATCATAAAAACCAGATATCAAATCAAAAACAAAGCCAAAACAACAGAACCAAAATATTTAATTCTAACCAATAATTAACAATCCAAAAAGAAACGCACCCGTTCTGATAATTCAGGTTTTTCAGATTCTATTAAACGAATCGCTTGGTCTATACGTTCATAATCATTAGATAATCCAAAATATAATTGTCCATCAAAATTCCACTTTGATAACATACCATATACCCTGCCCACAAAATCAGACCTGTTTCCCATATCTTCACCCAACGTTAAAAACAAGGAATTTGCCCGTATAGAGCGTAATTTATCAAATATCATATCCCAATCTGATATACCAATATGTTTTATATCAAAACCTATACATAAATCATGTTCAAAAAACAAATCATCTCGCACAGGTAAAATAGCATCAGAAAAATAAATAAAATCATTTGGTTTCATAGAAACCTGCACACCAGTTGCACCATGCTTCCATACAGCTGTAATTTGTTCGGCTAATTCGTATATATTTTTATCTATATTTTTTTGCAACGGATTAAAATCAAATCGGACCAATATTTTAACTTTGGATTTTTCAAGACAAGTCCAAATAAAACTGACAACATCTGGCGACACAGATATTAAATCTATATGATTTTCTAATATCTCGTTCGCTAAATTAGCTAAATCTGATGTATCACCAGCAATATCACAACTCAACGCAATACGTTTATCGTTATCTGAAAAAATTTCATTTGCTTCAATCATGTGTTTAAGTTTATCATAAAATATGGTACAATGAAAACAAAATGAAGAAATACCTAGAATCATTTTTATCAGTGATATTATTAGGCACATCTGTATTGCTGGGGTTGGCTTTTTGGTTAAACATCAAATTCAGTTTTAATTTGTTTTCTGCCCAACACTGGAATGAATTGGCAAAATTACAGGCTGCACATATACCAGTAAATAACGTTTTTTATATTTCTGTTGGATTAGCTGTATTTTTGTTTATTTTTGGCTCTTATATTATATTCAGACCAAATTTCCGTAAAATATTCAAAAAACAAACCAAAAACACAAAAAACGCACCAGAACAAACGGTTACACATACAGCACCAATAAACGAAACAAAAAAAATTGATACACCTGCCCCTGTATCAAAACCAGCTGTATCAATATCTCAACCACCAAAATTGCACTTGCCGCAAAATATGGCTGCCATCGCAGCGGCAAAATACCAGAATACAGATGCACAACAACCTGTTTCAGCACCAAAACAACAACCCGCACCTAGTTCTGCGAATCGGGTTACTATATATGATGAACAAATAGCAGAAATTTTCACCAATAATGCATATTTAGTAAAAACAAATCCTACTATTTCTGGTTTTACACCAAACTTGTTTGCTATTGGTAACAACGAAGTTGCATGGATTGGTGCCACTGATTGCGATATAAATGTACTTCAACATGCAATTGATAAATTGAAATCTGTATTCAAAGAAACATTACCAGATATTCCCATTACTTTGTATGCATTTATGTTAGATACAAAACATACATATAATTCAACAGACAGTATTTTTGTATTCCACACCATTGATGAATTGGCTGAATTTATATCACAAAGTCAGGGTGCAGAAATACCTGAATCAGACCAAGAAAATTTTGATGCATATTCTGATTATATTGATACAATCATTCAATATATCAAAAACGTATAAAGGATTTTAATTAAATGCAATTCAATCATGATTCAGCACTGGCACGCTTAGCAGCACTTGGTATGGATGATATGCCTGTTCTGGAGTACACCCCAAATCGTTGTGTAATTGACAGCGATTGGTTTCAAAAATATTCCATGCTTCGCCGTGAATTTATGGCTTCTTTGACAGATTCTTTTGATGAAATCGCATTTATGAATTTACCCCAAGAAGAATTTATGAATTTAATAATGGGTAAACATATGCCAGAAAATACATCTTTACGCTTCAGAATACCTTTGATTTGGGGTGGAAAATTAAATATAGACAATATGTTTATGTGCTTAACTTTTCCACAAAGCCATAATTTGGACAGATTTATTATTGAACAAAGCGATGCAACAACTATATTTCTACCAAATCCTGCTAAAAAGATCTATGTAACAACAACATCTTCAATCAACAGCACCAGTGGAAATGCGACATCAGACAGATTAACACAATCTGCTGTCCAATTTGTATCTGGACGAGGAAACGAATAAATGACAACAGAAAATTTTATATCTTTGATAAAATCCAAAGGTGCAATTGTTATGCCTGTTCATGACAGCAACAAAATCAATATTGCAAATACATATCTAAAAGACATTGGTGCTGCTATGTTACCAAGCTTTTTGATTGATTTGTATTATTCTTGTTCTGGAATAACATTTGGGTCTGCTTGTATTTTTGGTCCAGTTGAAAATGACAGAGGTATCAAATATCCGTTACCATCTATAATTGACATAAACAAAGAAATAATCGGTAACAAAAAACTGGTTGGTAAAACAGTGTTTGGTCGTAATGATTTATTCTGGTTTGCCACAGATGCCTTAGGCAACTGCTTTATGCTGGACAATTTAACTTTATCTACATTACGTAAATACGATGATCCATATCGTGCTATGATGGATTGTTTGATTGTTGGGAAAATATAAACATGCATAAAATATCTATATCTTTATCGGGACATCAAACCAGTATATCTTTGGAAAAAGAATTTTTTGATATATTACAAACAATAGCAAAACAACAAAACACATCTGTTGCAGCAATTATCAAACAAATTGATGACAACCGAAAACCAGAATCTAATCTTTCTTCTGAAACACGGATATGGATATTGAAACAACTGTTGAAAACAACAAAATAATCAGCATTAACAAATCTCGTCCAATTATTCTATATGGTGTTTTGTGTTTTCCCCAGACAAAGCCGTCAAGATGTCCGTTTTGACCAACGGGCAATACAGATTCCACATTTCCATCAGGCATAATAAACGCACTGATTCCAGAATAATTTGCCCGAACAATTGGCAAACCAGATTCAATAGCATAACGTCTGACCATATCCAAATGTTGATAAACACCAGGTGTTCGTCCAAACCAGGTATCATTTGTAATATTTATAACCGCATCAGGATTTGTTCCCTTTGGAACCAAAGAATCTGTAAAAATAATTTCATAACACACAGCAGGTGCAACAGCAAAAACACCTTTGTTTGTTGATATATCAATAATTTCTTTGCCATTTCCTGGTGTTAATTGACCAGGTGTTGGAATAATATCACCAAACGGTCTGTATTCGCCAAATGGAACCAAATGAGATTTACTGTACAAATGTTTCACAAAGCCGTTTCTATCAGCAAACATCATAGAATTATACATATTGCCATCTTTAAAACTGTTTGTTCCCATAATAACATTTGTGTTTAATACACGTGACAGTGGGAATTTATCATCAACAATCACATACGGATATGCTGTTTCTGGATACACAATAATATCTGGCAAAATATTATTATCGGATTTAGCCCATGTAATTAAATCTTTCACTTTTTGTTCTGCGATTTCTTGAGCTTCTTGTCTAGACTTCGGCATCTTGTATACAGCAGATTCTGCCGGTTGCACAATTCTTATCAACGGTGCATTATCAATATTATTCATTGTAGATTGTTTCATATTAAAATACCCATATGAACATCCACCCAAAAACAAAACAACATACATCACAAAAACAAACCAACATGATTTACATTTCTTATTTTTTATTAACTCTATAAAACTAGCAATCAACCCAATGATTACAAAAGACAAACCTAATGCCCCCCACAATGCCATAGAATTAATCACCATTGGCAAAGTCATTGTGATATTTGATATTGGATTCCACGGAAAACCAGTTAAAAACCATTCACGCAACCATAAAACCAAAGTCCAAGTTGTTGCAAATAAAATCGCCCTATACGCCGGCTTTATTGACACATAGCGAATAACAGCAAACGGAATTGATAATATAATTCCACAAATTAAACCAATTCCCAACAAACCTGGTATCGTCCAAACAGCAAATTGTTTGGCTAATTCTGGGATAACATAAATGGAATGCAAAACCCACCAAAACATAGCCATACCATAAAACGCACCAAACGGAAAAGCTGTTAACCATGATTTAAAAAAACTTATATCACGTGTAGATTTAACCATCAAATAATACATACCGCCTATACCAAAAACAGACAACATCCATAAATTAAACGGTGCAAAACCAAATGAACACATAACACCAAACACAGCACTGCAAACGTATTGCCACAAACTATTTTCTCTAATCTTTATAGACGCAATTTTATGTGCTAACGCACAACAACAACAACCATATTCGCATTCACAACAGCATTCTTCATATGGATTTTTATAACCCAGTTGTTTTAAAATTCTAATTTCTTTATTCTCCATTACTTCAGCTTCTTTATCAGTTAAATGGTCATATCCTTGTAAATGTAACATACCATGTACAATCATATGTGCAGTATGTTCTTCTATGGATATATTTGCTGCATCTGCTTCCTTAGCAACGGTATCTAATGAAATAAAAATATCACCTAATAAAACATCATCTTGTAATTCAAAAGACAAAACATTTGTTGGTTTGTCTATACCACGATATTGTTTGTTTAATTGATGAATTTGTTTATCATCAACCAATGTTATTGATACTTCTGAATTTTTATATACAGCAGGAACAGCCGCAGATGCTATTTTTTCAAAATCAATATTATATTTTTTCCATTTTTTATTTTCATAATTTACATATACACGCATAACACACCTGCCCTGTTTTTTCTTGTTTTAACCTTGATAAACACCTAATTATTTAATAAGATTATTATACCATAAATAAATAAAATAACGAAAACAAAAGTAACTGTATTATGACCAGACCACTTGCTGATTTAATGAGACCAAAAACCATAGACGATATTGTTGGTCAGACCGATTTATTAGGTGAAAACGGTATTATTCACCGTATGGTTGAAAGTGGCAATTTATCAAACCTGTTATTATGGGGACCCCCGGGATGCGGAAAAACTACTATTGCTCGTGCATTGGCTAATTCCATAGATATGGATTTTGTGCCGATGTCTGCTGTATTTTCTGGTACAGCTGATATAAAAAAAGCAATGGACGGTGCACGTATGAATCGTGAAATTGGTCGTAACACGTTGTTATTCATTGATGAAATCCACCGTTTCAATAAAACACAACAAGACACACTGTTACCATACCTAGAAGATGGTACTGTGGTATTTATCGGTGCTACAACAGAAAACCCCAGTTTTAATCTAAATAACGCTTTGTTATCCCGGTGTCATATTTGTGTTTTAAAACCATTGTCTACGGAAGATTTATTGACTTTAATAAACCGGGCAGAAAAATTTTTGGATACAAAATTACCTTTAACAAACGAAGCAAAAATACATCTGGCCCAGATGGCAGATGGTGATGCAAGATTTTTATTAAACACCGTAGAATATATTTCTGGTGTAAAATTCAAGAAAGATTTAACACCAGAAACACTAGATAAAACTATTCAAAAACGTGCACCAATGTCTGATAAATCTGGTGATGAACATTATAATCTTATATCAGCAGTTCACAAATCTTTGCGTGCATCGGATACAGATGCTGCATTATACTGGGTGGCACGTATGATAACATCTGGTCAAGACCCACGGTATATACTGCGTCGTTTAACACGTTTTGCTATGGAAGACATTGGCTTAGCAGATCCAAATGCTATGCAAATTGCTCTATCTGCATGGCAAATATATGAACGTATGGGTTCACCAGAAGGTGACATAGCTTTGACTGAATTAGTGATATATCTAGCAACTGCACCCAAAAGTATTTCTGCATACAAAGCACAAATGGCTTCATACAGGGTTGCACGTGACACAGGCAGTTTAATGCCCCCAAAGAACATTTTAAATGCACCAACAAAAATGATGAAAAATCTTGGATACAGTGATGGTTATATATACGATCCAGAAACAGAAAGTGGTTGCAGTGGACAAAACTGTTTTCCCGATGATATGAAACGTGTCAGTTTTTATAAACCAGTAGAACGTGGATTTGAACGTGAAATAAAAAAACGTTTTGACTATTGGAACAGCTTCAGAAAAAATTAGAACAAAATTTTAATATTCAAACCAACTTGTATTTCTTCTGATTCAAATTCATAATCAAACCGACCAACCCATTGAGTATTACCGTATTGACGCAACAATTTCAAATTCAACCATTCTTGATTTGGTAACAAATATCTGTCAGTTGATTTTCTTATATCAAACCCCAAACCAAACCGCCAATCATATTGCATACGAAAATAAGCTTCTGGTATAAAATCAATATAGGACAACCCACGTTTATCATCAAACACCCATGTTGATTTTACTGTACCAGCCAACGTTACCCCCATAAAAGAACGTCCAAAACGCAATCCTGCATAATAAGAAGAATCCGCATATTCTGGTGTTCTAACATGTGAAGACCCCCACACTTTCATTCCAAACAAAGCATCTGATACAATGTGCGAAAGACCCGAACCATGATTCATACGGTATGTTCCACCAAACTCAGTACTGGAAAAACCATTTTCATTATTTCTGGTAAAATCAATTTGATACAGCATATTTGCATGTATAACCAGATTATTATTTATTCCGTAATTCAACGCCTGTCCCAGACGTAATTTACTGTCTATATAATTTACATATGTATCAGACAAAAAACCATTATCTGGTGTTAAAAACAAAGGATCCGATAAATCATTTGCCAAAACATTCTTGGCTGTTGGTTTTATCTGTTTAACCGCAACGGAATTTTCCGTCACAGGTGCAACAAACGGTTCTTCATCTGTTGTCACCGCAACTGTTTCTGTATCATCATCTGCATAAGTATCCGTTAAAACAACATCTTCTGCAAATGCATTACCAACAGCAATCAACCCACACAAAACCAACAAATATTTTTTCATCATGCTATACCCAACAATAAATTAGAAATACAATATAGCCTGTACACCGATTTTCCATTCTTTATAATTATCCAACTTGTAATCACCGGTTGTATAGAAATGCGAACTGTTTGTTCCTGCTAAATTACCCAACTCTGTTGGATAACCCGGGTCCAAATCATTTTGCATATATGTTCTTATTTTATTATCGGCGGAATCATACAATGCGGTTGAAGCATACAAATTCAAAGCGAAGAAATCACGTGGTTGAAAACCAATCGTTCCTTTGATATTTATTTGATTATGCCAATCGTAATGTCCGAATACTAATTCACCACCCAGATAGAAATATTTATCCAAGACTGAAAATACACCCGCACCCACTTCTGCATAAAAAACATCATTAACATTATTATCATAAGATAATTCTAAATAATCACCATCTGGATGTGCTACTATGGCACCATAACTTTCACCGTTTATCAAATCAGAATATGCAAAACGTGCCAACCCATAAACAGTTGTTCTGTTAATTTTATATCCTGCTTTCATTTCAAGTGATAATGTATTAGCAGCATCTTTTTGATGTTGGAAAACACCCGTAACCATCGCAATCCATTCATCATTATCAACAAAACGATTCTGTAAACCTATACCAAACAAACGCAATCCAGAATCAGAATCTTTGTCTTCACCTGTTCCTGTAACTAAATCCGTAAATTTTGTCTTAGTAGAATCATATTGTGCCATCAAAACCAAAGCCAAAGTATCAGTCAAACCAAAACTTAAATCTTCTTTGACCAAAAACTGAGATTGTTCTGCTTTACCTGCCCCAAACATATCTGTATTAAGATAAGCCTGACTTTTACCAGTAGTGCTAGAATACGGATCTACATCATGTATAGTTCCATTTAAAATATCAAAATTAAAACTGTTCTTTGCATATGCAATATCTGTCACAGAACCAAATTTGCCTTTTAATGGTTGAAAGAATGGATGTGCTAAGAAATATTTACGTTCTTGTGAAGAATATGTCTGTTCTGTTCTTTCAACATATCTAGATTTTGTAACATCTGTATTGTCATAATCACGATACATTTGACTGCGTTTAGAAACAGTTGTTTCAGCAGGTTGATTATAATAAAAATTATTATTTATCGTATTATGATATCCACCTGTTCTACGAACTGAACTTGTTTTCTTGTATGTTCCAGATGGACGAGTGGTTGTATATTGACTGCTGCTGGTACGGTATTCATCATATCCAAAAGCCGCAGACATTGGTAACACACTTAACAAAGCCAAAAGACCTAAATATTTTTTCATAAAAAAACTCCTTTCATTTATAGGCATATTATATCATAAAAAAACATAGAGAAAAAGCCAAAAATAAAGAATTTTATAAAATATGTCTTTTACCAGATGCATCTGGACTGCTGATAATACCGTCTGATTCCATACGTTCAATTAATGTAGCCGCTTTGTTATACCCTATTCCTAGCCGACGTTGAATATAGGAAATTGTTGGTTTTTTATCACGCAATACAATTTCTTTGGCCTGTTCGTATAAATCTTCTGATTTAGCAGCCTTAGATGGTGGCATACCAGGCATCACACTATCATCCGATGTGTCTTCAGCGGTGATGCCTTCTGTATATTCTGGTTCACCTTGTTCACGCAAAAAATCTGCAACACGATTTACTTCTGAATTATCTATAAACGCACCATGTATACGCACAGGTGGTCGCCCTGCTTCACTGAACAACATATCACCACAAGGTAACAATTGTTCTGCACCTTTTTCACCTAATGTTGTCATAGAATCAATGTTACTGCGTGCTTGGAAAGAAATACGTGTTGGGAAATTCGCCTTAATAACCCCAGTAATAACATCTGCAGACGGACGCTGAGTTGCCATAACCAAATGAATACCTGCAGCACGTGCCTTTTGTGCTAAACGCTGCACGCACATTTCCACATCCTTACGAGCTATAGTCATTAAATCTGCCACCTCGTCAATAATAATGACCAGATATGGCATATCTGATAAATCTATTTCTTTGGTTTCGTATTCAAATTCACCAGTTTCTTCGTCCGTACCAACAACAACTTGTTCGGTTAAAACCTGACCAGAATCACGTAACGAAGCCACTTTGGCATTGTATTCACCAATATTACGCACACCCAATTTTTTCAACATCTTGTACCGTTCTTCCATATCACGCACAGACCATTTTAACGCATTTACAGATTCAGCAGCATCAGTCAACACAGGTGTTATTAAATGAGGCACATTTTCCCATGCAGCAAAATCCACACCCTTTGGATCCACAATCATCAATTTGCATTTATCTGGTGTAAAATGATACACAATAGACGTAATAATAGATTGCACGAATACAGATTTACCCGAACCAGTTCGCCCTGCAATCATCATGTGTGGCATTTTTGCCAAATCATAATACATCGCATCACCACTGATATTTACCCCCAATGCCAGCGGTATTGCATACTTAGAATTTACAAACATTGGATTAGACATCAATGTCTGATATCTGACAGTTTTTCGGTCTAAATTTACCATTTCTATACCGATATACTGTGTACCAGGAATTGGTGTAATACGAATTTTTTCCGTAGCCATCGCACGGGTCATATCACTGGCCGTCTCAGTAACCTTTGCAATACGTGTTCCTGGTTCTGGTTCAAATTCATATTGTGTTACGATTGGTCCAGGTTTAATACCAACAACTTTGCCACGAATACCAAATTCTTCAAAATGATCCTGTAACAACTGTGCAGTCTGTTTAAATTCAGGTGTAATTACATTTTTACCAAATACAGATTTTTCTAATAATTCTGGATTCGGTAATTCATATTCGTGTTCTTCTTCCTCTTCTTCATCTTCAACTTTAACTTTACGAACAGCACGTTTACGTCTAGGCTTTGGTTTTTCTTCTTCTACTTCTTCTTCATCATCTGCGACATCTTCTGTAACTTCTTCGTCTTCATCAGGTTCCAATGGTGCGATTAAATGAAATGCAGACAAAACCACACGTGTCAACCGCACAGTTGTATGAATCGCATTTTTAACATGATACCATTTCACATGTAATAAAATACCAGCCATAACAACAAACAGGCCTGTCAAAATAATCCCAACTGGCACAACAGCCACAGATAAAACTGGTCCAACATCAGCCGCTACCACAGAACCAAACAACCCGCCATAGGTATTATTAACAGCAATCAATCCCAACCCAGCAGAACCAATACACAAAGTAACGAACCCACGTAAAAAATTATATTCTGGTGCTCTTTCTTCATCCCAACCAATTAAAATGCTTAAACCAAATCTGCCCAAACACAAAAATAAAAATAATGCAGGTATGCAGCCAACAACAAACCGTACAAACCCAACAACTAAACCAATTATTCCATGATTTCCAAATGAACTTTGTATTCCAAAACCAGACAAATACGGATTAAAAAACAACAAACCAAACACCAACAATAACGATAAAAAACACAACAAAATACCGCTGCTACGTAACAATAAATTTCGTAACATAGCAGCCATACTAGCTGGTAAAAATTGTGCCTTTTTCTCCATACGGGGTATTTTATCATAAATTCATCAAAAGTGCAAAAATCATTTGGTATTTATTTTTTTCAGCCATGATTTAACAATGTCTGCACACAACATACCAACAAAAGCCCCAAGCACAACGTCACTGCCCCAATGTGCGCAGACATAAATACGAGATAACCCAATTGCTATTGCCAGTGTCCATGTTGCCCATTTAATACGTGGAAATAACATACCTATCATTATCAATGCAGCAAAACTGATCGTAGTATGACCGGACGGCATAGAATGAACAACACTTTCAAAATTCCATGGTGCAAAATACGGATTTCCTAAAACAAATGGTCTAGACCGACCAATTAAAACCTTTAAAAAACCAGTTGTTATAAATGCTAAAACGACAGAACAGAACACATAAAAAACATAACTGTTTTTGATTTTTACAAAAGCATATCTAAAATCAAATTCATTACGAATCGCTTTGTATATAAAGAAAAATAACACAGATAATGCTGATGTAACCAACCAAATTTTTGGGCTAAATATTTTTCCAAAAATCAAAGCAACCGAACACAACCAACCATTACTCAACGACCAACAATTATGACTAGTAAATAATGAATACAATATTTTATCAGCCCACAATATACCAACCCCAACCAATATCGCTGTAATAAAACCGCCTAATAAAACACGAGACCAAATAATATTGTTATCTTTTCTTACAAACATTATAAATCCATTAGTTCTTTATATATTTTCTTATCTGTCAAAATTTTTACACTGACAGCAGTAGAAATATTATCTTCATCTGCACCACTTGTTATTTTTGGGCAAGCTTTTCGCAAAGCTTTTACATTTACTTTTGAATCTTTGTTATAATCGTGTGCATTAAAATCACCATTCATAACATTTACAAAAAATGCATCTTGTTGCGATTCGTTTCTGATATTAGACAAACACACTAATGGAAACACACCACGTCCATCTAACACATTACCAGAACCTGTTTTTACAGATTTATTAAACAATTCCAACACACCACCATTTTTCAAATCAATCAGGCTTGCTATCCTGGAATGCCCTGCACTGGGGGTTCCAATAACAACCCCGCGTTTATTTTCATAAAAAGCCGCAGCGACTGCTTCTGCTGTACCACGTGTTGTATCAGATATCAAAACAACCACAGGAACTTCTGTTACAGCATCGCCACCAGGAACAATTTCTAATTCATCAGCCGCAGTTTCTACTATACGCATCACAGGTTTTTTACCCAAAAACAAACCAGCCATTTTTGCAGCAGCTTTTTCATTATCCCCCACAGTTGTTCGCAAATCCAATACAATTCCTTCAACATCTGCGTGTTTTACCAAAGCTTCATTCACTATGTCAACTGCACCTTCGGATATTTTATGAACAATTATCTCTAATAATCCCTTTGTTGTGTCGTTGGCACCACGATATATTATATCCGCATCCGCCAAAACCACAGTCGCCCGTCGTAAAGTAATATTTTTGTTTCCAAGCGGAGTTAACACTTTTAATTTTGATGTTCCAGAATTATACCCTGCCAACACAGCAGAAATATCACCATCAGTCATTTTAGATACACGTTTGCCATTTATTTCAGAAATAATATCGCCTTCGTGTAAACCAGCAATATCCGCAGGAGAATCTTTAAAAACACCCGTAATTCTGAAATTACCACGTTCATCACGTCCACCATCTAAACCTATACTGGTTAATATTTTATTATCATCACTTAGTGCATCTTTGGAATAAATATAACTGCCGTTTTCATCAATTCCGGACAATAAAGCATTTACCACCACTTCGTATAATTGTGCATCAGACAAAGAACGTAAATTATCATCTTTTTCTTGCATACGCATTACCAAAGCTGTTGTGATTTTACCATATTCTTGCCAATCTTTACTTTGGGGGTATGGATAATTAGCAATTAATTCATCACCCCATACCAAAACGATTCGTTCACCAGTTGCTGCTATATGGGCCTTTGGATTCAATGATTCTAAACTTTCAATCGCCACATCTATATTTTTACCAGCCCAATTCACACCATCTAATTTTTCATAAATATCAGAAAACACTTCTGATATTCTGACTGCATCTTTATCATTTTTGATTGTTTCTGTGTTTACATCGGAACACACACCAACAAATGGAAACAAGAAAATCCCCACACATAAAAAGATATGTTTTAAATTCATTATGTGTTTCTCCTTCCTTTATTTTATTTTTATATTTTAATATTCTGTATCTCTTAAATTAAAGTGATACAAAATAACATTAGAAATATAAATACTGGTCAATGTTCCCATCACAATTGAAAACGTCATAGCAATCGCAAATTCACGCAACATCTGACCACCAAAAATGTAAATTCCAACCATAGCCAAAATTGTAGAAACACTGGTCATAACAGTTCTGTATAACATTTCATTTACAGATAAATCAATTAAATCATCTGTATGCATTTTGTGATATTTTTTAAGGTTTTCATCTATTCTGTCATAATTTACAACTTTATCGTTTATAGAATATCCAACCCCCATCAAAATAACAGCAATTGCGGTTTGATTAAATTCTAATCCCATAATAGAAAAGAAACCAAACATTAAAATCAAATCTAATATCAAAGATACAAATGAACCAACCGCATAACCACCACGATACTGAATCCAAATATACACAGCCATCAACACAAATGATACCAATATAGCCAACACACCACCACGTATCAATTCACCACCAATTTTCGGACCCACGACTTGAATTTGTGAATATTCTACACGATTACCCAAAATATTTTTTATTTCCGCTACCCTGATGTTTTGCTGTTCATCAGTAGAACCCTTTGGTAAACCAACACGTAACAACACAGAACCACCATCAATAGATTGCAATTCTGGTTTAAAAGCCTCTAAATCATGACGCATCTTATCAACTGTATAATCAGCATTAACCGGTGTTATTTCCATAGCAATACCACCAGAAAAATCTATACCATAATTAAACCCTTTAAATATGATAGATAACACAGATAATAAAATACAGATACCAGACACCCAGTATGACAATTTACGATATTTCATAAAATGCAGTTTCATAAATAACTCCTTCGCATTTTTATTTATTTCTTATAAAACCAATTTTTTTACTTTTGCCATTCATATAACAATCAACCAACACACGTGTCAGTGCCAAACAAGTGAACAACGTAGTCATTACCCCAATTGACAAAGTAACAGCAAAACCACGAATTGGACCAGCACCAAATTGGAACAAAATCAAAGCACAAATCAAATTCGTTAATTCACCATCCATCACCGTCTTGGTTGAACGAGTAAACCCATAATCAACAGCTTTTAATGTTGGAACCCCTGCCCGAACTTCATCACGGATTCTTTCAAATGGCAATATATTAGCATCCACAGCCATACCCAATGTTAATACGATACCCGCAATACCAGGCAATGTAAGTGTTGCACCAAACAAAGCAGATACACCAACTATCATTAACAAATTGACAATCAATACCACATCAGCGATAAATCCAAAGATTCCATACAGCATCAACATGAATGCCAAAATAAATATCACACCAACAACAGAACCAATTTTACCAGTAGCAATTGTATCAGCACCCAAACCAGCACCAACTGTCCTTTCTTCTATTACTGATAACGGTGCAGGCAAAGCCCCTGAACGCAACAATACAGCTAAATCTTTGGCGCCTTGCAATGTGAACCCACCAGAAATTTGACCACGCCCCCCAGGAATTGGTTCACGAATCGTTGGTGCAGACAAAACTTTGTCATCTAATACAATTGCAAAACGTTCATTAACATGTTCCGTTGTTAATTTTGCAAATCTACGTGTTCCAGATGCATCAAATTCAGTAGTCACCACAGGCATATTATTTTGATCAAATGAAGCCTCTGAATTTTTTAAACTGTCCCCTGACACCTCTATTCTGCTGTATACAGCAACTTTTTGTTCTGGATTTTCCATATAAGATAAAAACATTGTCCCAGATGGTGCACGACCAGACATCAATTGTTCAGCAGTTATATTTTCATTAACCAAATGAAAAGACATTTTGGCTGTTTGACCAATCAAATTTTTAATATGTTCTGGTTCACTAACACCAGGTAATTGAACCAAAATGTACTTTCCACCCTGAGATTGAATAGAAGGTTCCTTGGTTCCCAAAGCATCAATACGTCTGCGAACAATTTCTATACTGCGTGACATCGCATCCATAATCATTTCATCACGAGCCTTTGTCGTATAAGCAACATCAAGATTTTTACCATTAGAAGAAATATCCACATTGGTTCCCAACAGCTTCTTCAAACGCCCCTTAGCCTTTGATACATCTGCACTGTCTTTAACAACCAAACTGACACCATTACCAGTGTTACGTAAATCAGAAAAACGAATAACACCTTTGTCACGATCTATCATTGCAGAACGCACTTCATCATACAATTGTGCAGATTTTTCTTTTAACATAACATCTGTATCAACTTCTAATAACAACTGAGCACCACCTTTTAAATCCAACCCCAACGGAATTGGTTTTATCCAAGATGGAAAATATGGTGCCAACGATGGTGACAATGTCGGAACCGCCAACAATATACCAAACAACGCAACAAATATAACTGCTAATTTTTTAAACATAAACACACCCCGCTATTGTTCTATACCCGCAACAGCATTTTTATTTACTTCAATAACAACACCTTTTGCGATTTCTAATTCAATTGTCTTTTCGTTAACTTTTTTGACTTTACCGTAAATACCAGCAGCCATTACACGATTGCCAACTTTTATACTGTCTAACATTTTTTGATATTCTGCCATACGCTTTTTATTTGGACGTATCATAAAGAAATACAGTATTCCAAAAATAACCAAACAATACACCAACATTCCAGCAAAACTGCCCTGTTGTTGTGCAACATTTTGTCCAATTTGATTAACAGCTTCTGATGTTTGATTCATGAATAATCTCCTTTTTTATAAGACAACAGTAGTAAAAAAACAACGATATGTAAAGCAAAAACCTACTATATCCGTTCAAACATGGCATCTAATTCCGACAAGCTTATAATTTTATAAACGGGGCGACCATGATTGCATTCTGCACCCCTTTCTGTCTGTTCTATATCACGCAACAAAGCATTCATTTGTTCATAATCTAACTTCTGTCCAGCCCGCACAGAATGATGACACGCATAATTAGCTAATTTTAAATGCAATTTTTCCTGTAATTTTGCAGAATGCCCATACGCACGCACTTCATCAGCAATTTCATGTAAACATTGTTCCCAATTCAAATCCCAATCTGCTGGTTTTTCAAATATAGCGATTGCATCATTACCAAATGCATCAATATGTAAACCACATCGTCTTAAATCTTCATTTACAGTCAATACAGCCTCAACATCTTCCTCTCGCAAATTCACCACTATTGGTGCTAACAAAGGCTGTGTTTTTATGGTATGTAATCTCAATTTTTCATACGTGATACGCTCATGTGCAGCATGTTGGTCTATGATTACTAAACCTGTTTGATTTTGTGCCAATATATATTTATTACACAATTGACCTATGACATGTCCCAAAGGTAAATCAAAATCAGATTTATTCTCAGCAGATAAATCTTGTGAGTTATGAATTACATCATTTTGTTGTATACGGCTGTTTTTGTCGTACATACTTGGTTGTGCAACAAAATTTTTAGCATACATATTTATATTATCTGTCTTGAAAAATGTTTGTACATGTGGTAATTCAAAATTCGTATTATCTATTTTATCTTTATGTTCAGTATAATCAGATTGCACATAAACATTTTGATTTAATGTTTTTGATAACGCATCACGCAATGCCTTGATAATAAAAGCACGAACATGTGTTGGTTCCAGAAAATGCACCTCTGTTTTTGCAGGTGACACATTCACATCAACATATGAAGTCGGTAATTCTAAATATAATGCACACAGCGGAAATTCACGTGCATGCATGACATCCATATATGCAGCACGTAACGCAGCAACCAAAACTTTATCTTTTACAGGTCGTCCGTTTACAAATAAATATTGATCCACAGATGATGCACGACGTAAAGTCGGATGAGAAATAAACCCATGTAAACGCATATTAGATGATGAAGAATTTGCATCTACATTTAACATATTATTACGAACATCTTCACCCATAACAGCAATGATACGTTCTAATAAATCTTGTTTTTTTGGAAAAAACCATTTGTTATTTAATATAAAACCAACATCAGACCGCCCCATTGCCAAACGTTTAACAGTTTCTATAATACCCAACATTTCTGCTTTATCAGTCCGCAAAAATTTTAATCTAGCTGGTGTATTTGCAAACAAATTGTTCACCCGAATACGTGTTCCGCTTTCCCAATCTGATGGTTTTATTTCATTTGTATTTGCGTTTAAACACCACCCATTAGAATCCTGATTATTATATGTATCTATAAACATATCTGATACAGATGCAATAGATGGCAAAGCTTCTCCACGAAAACCCATAAAGTTAATATTCAGTAAATCATCAGTCGGTAATTTAGATGTAGCATGCCGTAAAACACAATGTGCTAAATCATCTTTGGACATTCCTTTGCCGTTATCTATCACAGAAATTAACGTCCGACCACCATCAACAACATCTATTACTATCTGATCAGCACCTGCATCCAATGCGTTTTCCACCAGTTCTTTGACAACACTAGCAGGTCTTTCTACTACCTCCCCTGCTGCAATTTGATTTATCAAAAAATCAGGCAAAACACGAATTGACATCTTAGTCCTTGAATTTTACATCTATGATTTCAAATTCTTTTTCACCGCTTGGTAATCTAACAACACATGTATCCCCAACACAATGCCCAATCAAAGCACGTCCTACTGGTGACGAACAAGATATAACCTGACGACCATCAGATTCTACATCTGATAAAATACGACACTCCATTCTGTTACCGTCTTGGTCTTCTGTTAAAACCTTGGCACCAAAAACAACCCGATTACCAGACAAAGAATCAACATCAACAACTTGTGCGTTATCAATGATAGACTGTATAAACTGTATACGTTTATCAATATGACGTTGTTTTTCCTTAGCTGCACTGTAATCAGCATTTTCTGACAAATCGCCTAACGAACGAGCCCATTCTATAACTTTCAATATTTCTGGGCGTTGATTTTCTTGTAAATCTTTTAATTCTTGACGCAAAGCTTCAAAGCCTTGACGTGAAATTGGTTTCTGTTCCATATCAAATCCTTAATTTTACACATAAAGATATACCATAAAATTTAATTTTGCAATTATTGTTTGAAACTATTATACTATATATTATGTATAGATTTTTACCAAATGTTTTGACAAGATTCCTGTTGCGTCGTTTTTTTGGCAGCTTTTTCCTTGTTACTTTAACAGTATGCGGGATTATTTTTGCTGTTACTTTTGTAGAACGACTGTCATCTAATCCAGATGCAATAACCACTTTATTTGATGCTTGGACCAGATTATTAGAATACATCCCCATGTTTTTACCTTTGGCTGTATTTATGGGAACGTTGGTCGTATCTTATAATCTAACCAAATCATCAGAAATGATTATTATCTCAGGTGCAGGCTTGTCCCCGTACCAAATCACAAAACCATTTTTAATTGGTGCGTTTTTAATTGGCACTGTGGCAGCCACCGTTTTAAACCCCTATTCTGTAAATCTAACCACCCGTAATTTAACAGAACACCAATTGAAATTGATAGACGATTCTGTTTGGTTACGTGAAGCATCAGATAATGGCTTTTTAACTGTGCGTGCCACAAACATAAATGTTTCTGGTGATAAAAATATTATTTTCAATAATGTAAATATATTTTTACAAAATAAAAATTTTCAGTTACAGGAACGAATCTCCGCACAACAAGCAACACTATCTTATGATGGATTATATATACCAAATGCAAACGCCATTAATTCAGATGGTGTAACCACAAAAACAACTAAACACATTCATACAAAATTAACACCTCAAACGGTACTAGACAGATATTTAAAACCAGATCAAATATCATTTTGGAAATTACCCGGTTTTATACGTAAAATGAATGCCATAGGTGTCATGACACGTGGGCACATGGTTCAGTTTTGGACTTTATTATTTTTGCCTTTGACAATGATGGCTATGGTAATTTTAGGTATGGCTTTTGCACAAACCAAACAACGTAGAAATTACAGCTTTGGCTTAAAATTCAGTTTAGGCATATTAACATGCTTTGCATTATATTTTATTACTAATTTATTTAATGCTTTGGGAACGACCGGTGTGTTACCACCAATACTTGCGATTGTCGCCCCTCAAATTATAATTATTGCAGGAGCATGCATGTTTATAACAAGTTTTGATACAATTTAAGGAAAAAATAATGTCTTTTTATAAAAAAAAGAAAAACAAAAAAAAGTATTTATTTTGGATAATCGTAATTATTATGGTGTTATTGATGATCATTTCATTTACACCACATACTGAATTTACAGAAACGGTTTTATTCTCATGAATTATATAGATATGTTTTTAGAAGCTCTTTCGGCAGAAAAAGGTCGCAGTCAAAAAACCCTGGCAGCCTATTCTTCTGATTTAATAGCAGCACAAAATACAATTGGTGATTTATTACAAGCAACCAACGAAGACATTCAAAATTATCTATCAAATCTTGATGAAAAACCGTCTTCTATTGCCCGTAAATCCAGTGCATTAAGAAGTTTTTATAAATTTCTGATGCTTGAAAAAATAATAACCTCAAACCCAACCACAAACCTAGAATTACCTAAACAGGGACGTGCGTTACCTAAATATTTATCTATTGAAGAAATTGAATTACTGATATCTTCTGCTGGTGACACAAAAAATTCAGTTCGTTTGCGTTGCATGATAGAATTATTATATGCATCTGGTTTACGTGTATCAGAATTATGCGAATTACCATTATCTGCAAACCTGGGTGATAAATTATTAATTCATGGCAAAGGTGCCAAAGAACGTTTAATACCTATGCATGAATCTGCACAAAAATCGTTACGCACATGGCTGGAATACCGTGGTGATATACCATCTAAATATATTTTTCCATCTAATTCTAACACAGGACATATAACCAGAGACGGCTTTTTTAAAATATTAAAAAAATGTGCCGTATTAGCAGGTATAGAACCAAATCGTGTCAGTCCTCATGTCTTGCGTCATTCATTTGCTTCACATTTATTGGCTGGCGGGGCAAATTTGCGTGTTATACAAACGATGCTGGGACACGAAGACATTTCTACTACACAAATATACACCCATGTTTTACCAGAACAATTACGTAAAACAGTAGAATCAGCACATCCACTGGCACATAATGAAATCAAGGATATATAAATTATGATAAAAAAATGCGATCATCCTGGATGTTCAAAAGCTGGCACATGTCGTGCCCCGAAAACACGTGATTTACGTGAATATTGGTGGTTCTGCAAAGAACATGCCGCAGAATACAATAAAAATTGGAATTATTATGCTAACATGACTCCAGATGAAATAGATGCCGAATGGGAACGTGAAACGTTTGGTGTTGCAGATAAAGACAAAGATAAAGTAAATAAAAACGAAGACGAATATGTAAAATTTTTGAACGATTTTCTTACTGGTCGTACCACATTTGACAAGATACCAACCAAAAAGACTGTTCCAAACCAAATAACAGCTGCATTACAGGTATTTGGTTTACCAATCAGTGCATCTTGGCGTGAAGTTGGTATAAAATATCGTGCTTTGGCAAAAAAATATCACCCAGATACTGCACAAAATAAAGAAGCCGCCACTACTGAATTTACCAGAATAACTACCGCATACGAAACATTAAAGAAATATTTCAACAAATAATAAAATAGCCATTTTATGTTTGCATGCTGTATTTTTTTATACTATTATTGGGTTGCAAATAAATAATAGGAAATAAAATATGTATGATGTAATTATCTTAGGTTCTGGACCTGCTGGTTGGACTGCAGCTATATATTGTGGACGTGCTAATAAAAACACATTGGTTGTTACTGGGGCATCTCTTGGTGGACAAACTGCAGAAATCGCTAAACTAGAAAATTATCCAGGCTGGTCTGGTTCTGGTATGGAATTAATTATGTTCATAAAAAAACAGGCGGAAAGTTTTGGTGTTAAATCAGAATCTGCATCTGCAAACGATATAAAATTCAACGCAGACGGCACATACACTGTTGTTTGTGACAATAGTAAAACATTTGATTCTAAAACGGTGATACTGGCCACTGGTGCATCTGCACGCAGGTTAGAAATCGCTGGTGCCAAAGAATTCTTTGGTCGTGGTGTTTCATACTGTGCAACCTGTGACGGATTCTTTTATTCAGGTCGTGATGTGTTGGTTATCGGGGGCGGAAATACCGCTTTGAACGACGCTTTGTATTTATCTGATATTGCAAAAAGTGTTAAAATTGTTTATCGCAAATCTGCGTTCACTCGTGCAGAAGCTGTTTTACGTGACCGTATTAACGAAAAAGAAAATATTGAATGTGTCTATAATACAGAATTAAAATCTATTACATCTAAACCTGATTCAGATAAATTGATTGCAACAACAACTGATGGTAAAGAAATTGAATGCGATGGAATATTTGTTGCAATTGGTCATGAAGCAAATACAGATTATTTAAGCGAAGATATTAAACGTGACGAAATTGGCCGTATAGCATCTGAATCTTTGCCAGCCGGCATGTTCGTTGCAGGCGACGTAAAAAGTAATATCAAAATGCAAATTGCAACTGCTGTTGGTACTGGATGCAGTGCTGGTATGGATGCAATACAATATTTAAATTCAAAAGAATAAAAATTATAACAGGGATAAAAAATGTTAGATATAAAATTTATTCGTGAAAATCCAGACATTGTTAAACATGCATGTCAGGTTAAAAATTATCCAGATGTTGTTGATGATATTTTAAATCTGGATAAACGTGTTCGTGAATTAAAAACAATTACACAAACAAAAACAGCTGAAAAAAATAAAATTTCAAAAGAAATTCCAACAGCTACTAACAAAGCAGATTTAATTGCTAAATCCAAAGCAATCAGTGAAGAAATCGCAAATGAAATGGCTGAATTGGCAGACAAAGAAAATGTATTAAATGATTTGTTACATAGTGTGCCACAAATTCCTACACCAGATGCACCAATCGGACCTGACGAATCTGCAAACGTTGAAATCCGCCGTATAGGGACACCACGTACTTTTGATTTTACACCACGTCCACAATGGGATTTGTTAGATATGAACGGTTGGTGGATGCCTGAACAAATTGCTAAAACATGTGGAACCCGGCTGTATGCATTATGTGGCGAATTGGCAGAATTAGAATTGGCTGTCCAAACCTATGTAATCAAAAAAATGATTGCAAAAGGTTTCAAATTTGTAGCATGTCCGTCTATCACAAAACCACAAGTCATATTTAATGCGGGACACTTCACAGGTTCTGATTTATCCGTTATGAATGATGATGTGTTTATGCTTGAAGGTACAGACAGATGTCTGGCTGGTACATCCGAAATCATACTGAATTCTTTATACAGTGATGAAATTTTATCTGAAAATGTTTTGCCAATGAAATTTGTTGGTTTTTCACCATGTTTCAGAAAAGAAGCTGGTTCTGCTGGTCGTGATACACGTGGTTTAATTCGTGTGCATCAATTTAATAAAGTTGAACAATTCATTTTCTGCAAACCAGAAGACAGCGAAAAAATGCATGAAATGTTGTTAAATGATTTATGTGAAACCATGGAAGATTTGGAATTACCATATCGTGTAATTGCTAATTCTACTGGTGACATGGGATTCAACAAAGTAAAAATGAACGACGTTGAAGCTTGGGTGCCAAGCGAAAATGCATATCGTGAATTGGGTTCTTGTTCAACCATTGGTCAATTCCAAGCACGCAGAACAAACACCAGATACCGTAAAAACGCAACTAATGAAGTTGATTTTGTTGCAACATTGAATAACACAGGTATTGCTGCTGGTCGTGCTTTGGTGCCACTGATGGAAAATCATCAAAATGCAGATGGTTCAGTCAACATACCAAAAAAATTACAACCATTAATGGATGGTCGGATAAAAATTGGTGGTAAACACCAATAAAACCACCGTATACAACAAAAATGCCCAAATGGGCATTTTTGTTTTTCTAATATAATATATTAAAACTTCTTGAAATTATAAAAATATAGTTTAACCTATACACTTACAAAAAACATACAATTAACAAGGCAAAAAAAATGAAAATTCGTAATATTGCGATTATCGCACACGTTGACCATGGTAAAACAACTTTGGTTGATAACATGTTGAAACAGGCTGGAACATTTCGTGAAAACGAACACGTAGAAGATCGTGTTATGGACAGCGGAGATATTGAACGTGAACGTGGAATTACTATATCTGCAAAACCAACATCTATCCAATGGGGTGAATACAAAATAAACATTGTAGATACACCTGGACACGCTGATTTTGGTGGCGAAGTAGAACGTATTTTGTCTATGGTTGACGGTGTTGTGTTGTTGGTGGACAGTGCAGAAGGCCCACTGCCCCAAACTAAATTCGTATTATCAAAGGCATTAAAATTAAATTTGCGTCCTATTGTATGTATCAATAAAATTGACCGTGGAGATGCCAGACCCGAAGAAGTTTTAACAGAAACTTTTGATTTGTTTGATAAATTGGGTGCAACAGATTCTCAACTTGATTTTCCGTATCTGTATGCATGTGGTCGTGACGGTTGGGCGATTCGTGATTTAAAAGACATTGATAATCCAAACAAAGATTTAACACCTTTGTTTCAATTGATTGTAGACCATGTCCCTGCCCCTGATTGTAATGGAACCAGATGTCAAATTGATGCACCGTTTACTATGTTGGCAACAACATTGGAAGCAGATCCATACGTTGGTCGTATTTTAACTGGTAAAATTGAATCAGGTTCTGTTCGTGTTGGTCAAACTGTAAAAGCCATAAATATGAAGGGCGAATTTATAGAAAACGCAAAAATCACAAAAATTATTGAACATCAAGGTATTAACAAAGTTTCTCGTGATTCAGCATCTGCTGGGGACATCGTTGTTATAGCGGGTTTTTCAAAAGCCACTGTGTCAGATACATTATGCGACCCGTCTGTTAACGAACCAATACCAGCTATGCCAATTGACCCACCAACATTAACTATGACATTTTTTGTGAATACATCACCTTTGGCTGGTAAATCCGGCAAAAAATTAACATCACGTATGATTGGTGAAAGATTATTTCGTGAAGCAGAAACAAACATTGCCCTGCGTGTCACCCAAAGTGCAAATAATGAAGCTTTTGAAGTATCTGGTCGTGGTGAATTACAACTTGGTATTTTAATTGAAACAATGCGTCGTGAAGGATTTGAATTATCTGTATCTCGTCCACGTGTTGTTATGCAAACAAATGAAAATGGTGAAAAACTGGAACCAATTGAAGAAGTTGTGATCGACGTAGATGACGAATTCAGTGGTGTTGTTATTGAAAAAATGACAAAACGCAAAGCAACAATTACTGAAATGAAACCATCTGGAATTGGTAAAACACGTATTGTATTTTCTGCACCATCTCGTGGTTTGATTGGTTATTTGTCTGAATTCAGAACTGACACACGTGGCACAGGTATTATGAACCGTGTATTTGATAAATATGATTTATATCGTGGTCCAATCACCCAATACAGACCAGGTGTATTAGTATCTATGGAAGCAGGCACAACAACAACATATGCTCTGCATAATTTGGAACCACGTGGTGTATTATTTGTTGGTCCACAGGTTGAAGTTTACAGTGGTATGATTGTTGGCGAACACAGCAAAGAAAATGATATAGAAGTTAATCCTGTTCGTGGTAAACAATTAACCAATGTCCGCAGTGTAACTGCTGATGAAAAATTATTCTTGGCACCACCAAGAAAAATGTCTTTGGAAGAAGCACTGGCATATATCCAAGACGATGAATTGGTAGAAGTTACCCCAGCAACGATTCGTTTACGTAAAAAAGAATTAGACAGTGGTAAACGCAAAAAAGCATATCGTTTTGTTGAAACAGATTAAGATAAAAAATCATATAACACTTAAAAACCGCCGTACAGGCGGTTTTTAATATTTCTATTTTACATACCACAAATGCATACCAAATAAATAATATTTAATCTTTCTTTGGGTTACTTTTCTATAAAATACAGGTATACCGAATATAACTAACTTCTTGCTGCCATCCATATATTGAACAGTATATGCAAAACATCTTCTGAATGTACATGCCTTTGTAGTCTTTACTACATACCCATTGTCTTGTAAATCTTTCTTGATTTTATCCATACCTGTATCCACCAAAAATCTTAGATATTTATCATAATCTTTGGCAGAACCATTCTTTTTAGTTTTTAAAATAGTTTTCATATTTTTACTAAGTGACTGCGGATTATCCAAAACATAGTGATAAACAGCATCAGATGCTGTTGCCACAGTACGAGCATAATATATCGTATAATCTGCAAACACATTATCTTCTGACGCATACATACCCGCAGGAAATTCTAAATGATTATCTTTTAAAAATTTTCTATTATATATGTAACGCCAAATAAAACAAAAATCATAAACACGAGTCACAGATATTTTATCACGCAAATCTGTATATAATTTCACAGCATGATATTGTGGAAAAGTGTAATATTGTTCTTCAACACTGCCACAAATAACATCTGCATTTGTTGTCTGGGCTGCATCAGCCATACGTTCATAATAATCCAAATTTACATAATCATCACTGTCGCAAAAATGAACATAGTCACCTGTTGCTGCTTTTAAACCAGTATTTCTAGCTGTTGCTGGACCAGAATTTTTTTGTTTTATAATTTTGATACGTTTATCTTGCTTTGCATAACGTGAATATATATCAGATGTTTTATCAACACTGCCATCATCTACTATGATTATTTCCAAATTTTTATATGTATTATGAACAACATGCTCTAAACAACGGGTTAAAACATGTTCTACATTATACACAGGAATAACAACTGATATTTTAACGTCTTTCATTATATATCCTTTCATTTATTGCAAAAGCATTATATAACCTGTATAATAAGGATTATAGACAACCAAGGAATATATGTCTATGAAAAAACAAAAACGCATAGCAGCAATAACTATGGCACGTGATGATGAATTCTTTCTATCACGTTGGATTGCTTATTATGGAAAACAATTTGGCACAGAAAATCTGTATATCTTATTAGATGGTACAGATCAGAAAATTCCAGAAAATTCTGGTAAGGCACATATAACCAAATTACCACATACACCAATGTCACGCGCTGCTGGCGATAAATACAGAATTAAACAATTAACAAATCTGGCACATAAATTATTAAAAAAATACGATATTGTTATTGGTTGCGACAGTGATGAATTTTTAATTGTTGACCCAAAAATAAAACAAACATTATCTGAATATTTATCTAATACAAAAATAAACACAACTTTGTCAGGATTAGGATTAGATATCGGTCAACATTTAGCACAAGAAAAAGAACTAGATTTATTTGCACCGTTTTTAGAACAACGTGAATATGCCCTGCTTTCAACCAGATATACAAAACCAATCGTTATTACAAAACCAATTCATTGGGGCAGCGGATTTCACAGCATTAAACACCACAATTTTCACATAGATAAAAATTTATATCTTTTGCATTTTGGGGCAGTAGACCTGAAAATGCTGGAAACCAAGGCAAAAAAACGTGGCGATGATTGGTTAAAACACTTACAAAGACGTGGTAACGGAACAATAAATGCTGTCACAAATATTAAACCATCTGCTGACAAATGGTTAAAAATCGCACGCATTTTACAAACATATTTTCGCCCAATTTATGCCCTGCGAAAACCAGCCATGTTTGGTATAAAACGAGTTATTAAAATTCCACCAAAATTCAAAAAATCGGGGGTATAAAATGACACCAGATAAAATAGACATCGTTTATTTATGGGTGGACGGTTCTGATAAAAAATGGCAGAACGAAAGAGACAAATGGTATAAAATCGTTAATAAAACCAAACCTGTTTACGACTGGGCGATTGGCAAAGAACGGTTTCGTGATAATGGTGAACTTTTATACTCATTGCGTTCAGTAGCAGAATGTGCAAATTGGGTAAATCATATTTATATAATAACTGGATTTAACCAGATTCCAAAATGGTTAAATACAAAAAATCCACGTATCACTGTTATCCCACACGAACAAATAATACCGCACAGTGCTTTACCTACATTTCATTCAACCGCAATTGAGATGTGTATTCCTAATATTCCAAATTTATCAGAAAAATTTATTTTAATGAATGATGATACATTTTTTAATAAACCTTTATCACCATCTTTCTTTTTTAATCGCTATGGGCATACACAGGTGCGATTTACAACAGTCAAACACAGATTGAAAGACATAGATAAATGGATAGCAGAATCTAATAATTATGAAAAAAATATTCTACATTCTGCCAGACTAATAGAACAAATTTTTGGCAAAGACCTGTATTCGTATCGCCCATGTCATGGTATAGATCCGTATTTAAAATCTTCAATGATTGAATGTGCGAAACACCCAGAAATACAACAACAAATACACAACGCAATACACAGTAAATTTAGATCAGACGATTTAATTCAGCGTTGGATTTTTAATTTGTATGACTTTGTTATGGGACGTGCAATTTTTATCAGGAACAGAGCCTTTAAAGCCGGACGACATAAAATAATATATTTTATATATAATTTGTTACACTGGAATATTGCTAGACATTCTAATTTCTACTGTTCAGATGTTACCCCCGCACACAAAGCAATATTAAAATCTGCTACATTTTGTATAAACGATTCCAAAAATAATTCTGCAAAAATATTAAACAAAAACAAACAATTTTTAAAAGAACGTTTTCCAATCAAATGTGAATTTGAAAAATAATAATTTATAAAACCCACAAAACACACCGTATAGAACGTTTTTATTTTTTCAACAAACGCTTAATTCTGAAATAGCATTTAATTGCTTTAAACGAAGATGGTTTTATAACCAAACCTGCATTATATAACTTTGTTATATATTGTTTCGCAATTTTTTTGTCTTGTTCGTCTGATAAATGTTTTACATTACGCACCACAGGTATCATCACAGGCCATGCAAATTCACGTATATATAAATTTTTATCATGCATATTCATCTTTTGAAATGTTTTCCAGGTTTCTAACAAACCATTAACCATATTTTCTATATACGTTAATTTTTTTACATTACCCAGTGCAGAATTAGCATTTGGAATATAAAAATACAAAGGTATTTTGGTCAAAACAGAAATAGGTTTCTGTGATAACACCTTTAACAACCATACTAAATCTTCCCCTATTTTAATATTTGTTGGAAATTTAATATGTTGGATAAAAGATTTTTTAAACAAATACGCCCAAATAAATCCACGACGAATTTTCCAAGATGAACCACCATGATTTTTTTCGGTTGCATATCCTAATACATTATTTACGACTTTGTTTTTAACTTTGTTTTTATCAAAATGTTGATTTAAATATTTTTTTATTTCTGAATAATCTTTTGCAATATGCCTGTAATATACCAAATCCGCATTGTTTTTCTTTGCTAAAAAATATGTTATTTCCAAAGTCTGTGGATGAATACAATCATCACTATCCAGAAACAATATATATTCACCATTTGCCAGTGACAATCCCAAATTTCTTGTATCTGACACACCAGTATTTTCTTTGTTGATTACTTTTATACGTTTATCTTTATTGGCATATTCAGACAATATTTTATCACAATTGTCGGGACTGCCATCATTCAAACAAACAATTTCAAAATCAGTAAAGGTTTGCTGTAAAACACTATCTAAACATCTGCTTAAAAAAGCCTGTGCTTTATATATTGGGATTATAACGGATATAGACGGTTTTATATTATTCATTTTGCACCCTGTATAAAATCATAAATTTTTTCTTTCAATTTACGCCAACTTTTCGGTGCTTGGTCCAAAACACCATTTTTGTTCAATTTAATAAAACCATCTTTGGCAATTTTTAATTCTTTGGCCGTTTTCAGATATTTTGTTTTATCAAATGCACGTGCTATAAAAAACCACAAGAAATTTTCATGCCATTTTTTCATCTGATAATCATTTGCCTTCTTTTTATATTTAACATAAATATCATTTAAACCGACAAACAAAGATGTCATTATCAACGTCTGTTTAGCTGACAACACTATACCTTTGAAATTAGGACGATAAAAATACAAAGGTAAATTTACAATCGTTGTTCGCGGATTTTTCAATAATACTTCACACCACCATGGAAAATCTTCAAATAATATACCCTCTATAAACTTAATATCTTTAATTAAATCACGACGATACATATTTTTCCAAACCTGACAATGTTTTACTAACCATCTGCGATGCATATTAAATGGATTATGTGAACGTTCCGTTGCATATTTAAACACATCATCTGTCACAACAGTTTTAACTTTTGATATATTGTATTTTTTATTGAATGCATGCGGAACAGCATTTTCTGTATCCAACCCCAATAAATGTCGGGCCATTAAATACGGTCTGTATGCCCTGTCATATGTAAAAGCAACCATATCAGAATTATCACGATTTGCTAAATATAAATTTATTTCCATAGTTTGTGGATGAATAAAATCATCACTGTCCAAACACATGATATATTCACCAGTTGCATGTTTTAATGCCAAATTACGTGCCCCAGATGGTCCATCATGATTTTTCTTTAAAATTATAAAACGTCTATCTGCAGCTGCATATTCTTCTAGAATTTTACCACATTTATCTGTACAGCCATCATTTACACAAATAGCCTGCCAATCTGTAAACGTCTGATTTACAACACTGTCTAAACATCTACGCAAATATTTTTCTACATTATATACAGGTATAATTATTGATATCTTTGGCATAAAATGTCTCCCTTAGAAAAATAATCTTATCAGTTTTCTGAAATTCCACAACACTGACACGTGGTTTTGTTTTGCATATTGTTTTCTAAACACTTTACTTAATTTATATTGCCGTTTCAACGCATCGTGATTCTTTTTGTTATTCAAAGCAGAATTTGGATTAAATATATAATAATAATTAACATTTGGTACCAAAACTATTTTCTTAGATAGCGCCAAAGCCTGCAACAAAAACACGGCATCTTCTTGAGATATCAAAGATGTATCAAATAACAATTTATTTTTTTTAATAAAATCTGTTTTAAATAAATAACGCCAAACAAACGAACGTGACAATGCCTGCGTCCAAAATAATTTACCAAATAAAGTGTATAACGCACGTTTTTTTCCGTATACAAGATTTGGAGAATATTTACTGTTAGAAACAAATCCTGAACCAATTATATCTGCATCTTCACCGCCAGCCAATAATTTTTCATAATAATCTTTATCTATTTCATCATCAGAATCCATAAAATGAATATATTGTCCTGTCGCATATTTTATACCAACATTACGTGTATCAGAAACACCTGTGTTATTTTTATGAACAACAACGAATCGTTTATCTTTCGCTGCATATTCTTCTGCGATTTGTCCAGATTTATCAGGACTGCCATCATCAACACAAATCGCCTGCCAATCTGTAAACGTTTGATTTTTTACAGAATCAAGACATCTGCGAAGATATTTTTCTACATTGTATATTGGTATAATTACTGATATTTTTGGACGCATATTTATAATCCTTACATTTTATGAACCATAACATCTGCAAAAGACCTAGGAACCAAATTATCAGAACCACGATATGTTAATTTTTGAAAACAAGCATCCTTTGCCATTTTATCAAATTCTGCCTGATTAAACGGTTTATTGCGATATTCTGCCCACAATACATGTGTCGGATCCTGTGAAATGTGTGGCATTTTTTCAAAATATTCCTTTGCACGTTTATCGTATGTTACCAAAGTTTTATATAATAATTGATGCATAAAATAATCAAATTCACGATTTTCTTTGATCCAATAATTTAATATCGTCTGACGCCACGCAGCCAACAAATACGATCCTTTTCTGGCTCTTATAAAACAATTCTGTGTAAACGAATACGGGCTGCCATATTTTGTGCCTGTTAAAAACATAAAGAAATCTTGTTTTTCTATCCAGTCTGGCATCTTTGTCATCATAAAATCAGTAGAATCCAACCAATACCCACCATGTTCGTATAATAACTCTACACGACAGATATCAGCAAAATGTGCACGATGAATTTTGCCGTCTTTGTATTTTTGAACAATAACATCTGGTAAACTGATATAATCAAACACAGAATTTTCATCTAATACAATTAATTCTTGAGAACAATTTCTGCGAATACTTCTAAAACAAGCCTTAACTAAATCTGGTGCATTTTCTTCACCCTGTAACCAAATAGAAAATATCTTGTCATTTTTATCATCTTTGATAATTTTTTGTTCTGGAATTTGTCCAGTCTTTGGTAAATATCTTTTGAAATACTTTGTAATTGCGGACACCAAAACGTCTACACGCCTTTTATGACGTTTTGACCGTTCCCACCAAAAAGGATTTAAAATATGTCCACGTAATGCTATATCAAACAAGACCGGAAATCTATTTATATTCATATTATTTTCCTATTTCATTTTTATCATTTCATCTGCAACAGAACTAGGAATAACATTGTCCAGATTTTTAAATGTTGTTTTTTGAAAGAAAGCATCTTTGGTAACATCTTTAAACAATTTTTTATCAAAAGGCTTATCTTTATATGCCCACCACAAAGCATGAGTTCCGTCTTGAAAAACATGTGGCATAGAATCAAAATATTTTTTTGCACGTTCATCATGCATCACCAAAGTCCTGAATAACAATTGATGCATAAAATAATCAAGCTCTATATCTTCATGCATCCAATAATCTAAAATCATTGCTCTCCATGCTGCTAATAAATAAGCCCCCTTGCGTGCACGAATATAGCAATTTTGACAGAAACTATAACCAAATGTTCCACATGGTCTTACCAAAAACATAAAGAAATCAGAATCTATCATAAACTGTGGTATAGGTTCTGTCACAAAAGCAGTTGAATCAAGCCAAATACCACCATGTTCGTACAACAATTCTACACGACAAATATCTGCAAAATGTGCGTTCTTTATTAAACCCTGTTTACGTTTTTCTATTATTTCATCTGGTAATGTAATATATTCAAACAAATTTTTTTCATCTAATAAAATCAATTCTTGGGAACAATTTCTACGAATACTTCTGAAGCAAGCCTTAACTAAATCTGGTGCATTTTCTTCACCCTGTAACCAAATAGAAAAAATTTTTTCATTTTTATCATCTTTAATTACTTTGGTTTCTGTGACATTTTTAACAGCTGGCAAATATCTTTGAAAATATTTATCTGCTGTTTTTACAAGATAATCTGTTCTACGTTTACGTCTTTTTTCACGTGAATACCATAACGGATTTAAAATATGGCAAAACAAAACCAATTTTAACTTAGTAAAAGTTCCAGAAAAATTCATACCCGTATCCTTTGTATTGATATATAAACCGTGCGAACAAAAATCCGCACAGTTTATTTTTTTACTCTTCTGTGTCTACAACATCTTCTTCTGATGGACCAGTCGTCATTTCTTCTGCTATACCATTCGCTTTGGCCATAATTTTATCCAGCAATTCTTTTTGTGCATCTTCATGATCTTTCAACCACTGACGTGCATTTGCTTCACCTTGACCAATGCGTTCATTATTATACGAATAAAAAGAACCGGCCTTTTCAATCAAATTATATTTAACACCCATATCTAAAATTTCACTGATTCTTGAAATACCTTCACCATACATAATCTTAAAATCAACAGTTCTAAATGGTGGTGCAACTTTGTTTTTAACAACTTTGACACGCGTTTCATTACCAATAACATTTTCTTTGTCTTTGATTGCACCAGTTCTACGAATATCTAAACGAACAGATGCATAAAATTTTAATGCATTACCACCAGATGTTGTTTCAGGGCTACCAAACATAACACCAATTTTCATACGAATCTGGTTAATAAAAATCAACAAAGTATTACTACGAGAAACACTGCCCGCCAATTTCTTTAACGATTGAGACATCAATCTTGCGGTTGTTCCCATATAAGTATCACCAATATTACCTTCTAATTCAGCCTTTGGAACTAATGCTGCCACAGAATCAACAACCACAACGTCCACTGCACCTGATTTAATCAAAGTATCAGCAATTTCCAAAGCTTGTTCACCAGAATCAGGTTGAGAAATTATTAAATTCGCAACATCAACTCCTAATTTTCTAGCATACGATGGATCCAAAGCATTTTCTGCATCAATATACGCACATGTTCCACCTTTCTTTTGAGCTTCTGCAACAGCATGTAAAGCCAATGTAGTTTTACCAGAAGATTCTGGCCCGTATATTTCAACAATTCTGCCACGTGGATAACCACCAACACCCAAAGCAATATCTAATCCCAAAGAACCAGAAGATATTGCTTCTATATTCTGTTGTGAACCATCACCCATCTTCATGATGGCTTCTTTACCAAACTGTTTTTGAATTTGTGCCAAAGCAGATTCCAATGCTGGATTTTTTGCAATTGGCATTTCTTTTACAACTTCTTTCTTTGCCATATAAAACCCCTTTCTTGTAAGGAAATAATACAAACAAAACCCAAACAATGCAAGGTGTATTTAAATTACTTTCTAGACCACAAAACAATGGTTGACAACGTGCCAGCAACCGCTGTTATTAACCACACAGCCGCAGTGGAACCGAACAAAGTTATACATAAAGTCCCCAAAATTGGTGCAATCACACTAGGAAAATTAACACTTGTTCTAAAAACCCCATAATATCTGGATTGTTCGTTTTTCTTCATACCGTTAAAAAACAATAAATCATGTGCAGATTCCATCAACGCACCAGATATTTGCCACAAAACAAACACAGCCAACAAAGCACGACCTGTTATAAACATAGCACAAACAGAAAATATCGCAAACGACACAAAACCGACCGTTAACCATAATTTTACACCATATTTTTTTATCAATTTTCCTATAAATGTTTCTATGCCAATATATGGCAATATTCCCAACGATAACACGACCCCCAAAGTTTCATTTGAAAAACCATTTTCTATAACCACAATCGGAACATATAACAAACGCATAGAGCGTAAAGCATAAAACCCAAAATTCACAACGTATGCACGTAACATACCCGCTTTTCTAAAAAACGATATAGCATTTATTCTTAATGCACGAAACGTTTTATGCATATTCACTTTCTTTAAAACTCTATCTTGTTGAACTATCCCAAAATGTTTAAAAAACAATAAACCAGAAAAATAAATCATACCAGCAGCCAAAAACGGCATTCTGTAATTACCATTAAACCAACCAACAACTGTCATAGCAAACACAGGAGCCACCAACGCCCCGACATTTTCCCACAAATGCAATCTAGCGTTTAACTTTTCCATACCTATATTTTTAGAAAAATCAGATATAAACAAAGGCAATAAAACACTGACCAAAGTCAAAGCTGCCTGGGACACATAATCTAATACAATAAATGTTTCTGGTTTAACAGAAAAACTCATCATACAATAACAAGCACCCAATGTAGCCATTGTAATATACAACAATCTGGTCTTGGTGAACCATCGCAAAATTTCTGATGAAAAAAAACCAACAAAACAAGCAAACAACGCATAAACCGCCGCATACACACCGACAGCAGCAGATGCGATTTCTTCATTAAAAAACAATTTAAAAATACCCAGAATTGTCAAAGAATAAACGGCATTAACAATACTGCTGGCAAAACCAGTAAACAACCCCAGATTTGTAAAAGAAAATCCAGTGACGTTTTTTTTCATAGAAAGATATTTGTCTCTGCCCATTTTAATTCCTTGCCAATAAATATAGCACAAAATACATTTTAATAAAATTATTTTTATATGAATCTAGACATATTCGCATGTGTTAAAGCAATCGCAATAGCATCACTTTCATCCGCAGTCTTTGGATGTGCAGCAGGCAACAAAATTGTTAACATTTTATATATTTGGTCTTTATCTGCATGCCCAATAGATGTCAGTGCTTTTTTTACTTTATTAGGTTCATATTCAAATACCGGTATATTTTTAACCGCAACCGCTGTTATTGCTGCTGCACGAGCATGTCCCAATAACAAAGTTGTTTTGCCATTTTTATTTACAAAAATAACTTCTATACTACATTCATTTGGTTGAAAAGTTTCACACAATTCAGACACACCATTAAAAATAAAAGCTAACCTTTCTGACAAAGCCAATTTTGTTGGTGGCAAAATTACACCACTAGCAACATATTTTCGTTCACTGCCTTTGACATCTATAACAGCCCAACCAGTATGCAATAATCCAGGATCTATACCCAAAATTCGTTTCATTTTATTTCCTGATTGTTATTTTTGATACAGCTTTTCTGCCATAATAATTATTTATTTTTTTTGTGCACTCATCAATTTTATACGACAATTCCAACGCAAATGCTGGTGAAACGGGTCTTAATACAATATTAAATGTTTTATCACGCACAACCCTAATTGCAACCACACTAGCAATTTTTGCAATATCATTACCAACAATATTTTGCCAATTTTCAGCTAAATCAGAATCAGAAGCACGTATACCCAAATTTTCCAACACCCCCCCCAATGACGCAGCCAATGTTTGCGGCTTTGATTTACGTGTTTTAATTTTCTCGTTATTATCTTGGTTTAACATAACTATACTCTTTTGGCATCAATATAAACATTTTACCTTGGGCATGTTGACCATGTGCAACCCTGTATGCTTCATCACCAGAACCAAAGAATATATCAGCACGAATCCATCCTTTGATTGCACCACCAGTATCTTGAGCGATCATTAAACGATTAAATGACCGCCCATCAGACAACGACGTATTGATATAGACTGGTAAACCCAACGTATACAGTGAATCATCCATAGCCACACTTCTGATTTTTGACAATGGTGTTCCCAGTTTTCCTATAACATGTTTCTGATCTGATTCATAAAAATACACATATCTTGGGTTATTGTAAATAACTTCTTTTGCTAATTTTGGATTTTGTCTTAAATGATTCCACACAGCATCAGCTGAATAACCGCCTGCTGGTCTAATACCCTTTTCTTGTAACTGAGCACCTATAGATTTAAACGGCATATCATTAACAGCAGCAAAATTCAATTTAACTATTTTACCATCTTCCAGTTTTAACATACCACTGCCTTGGATTTGTAAATTTTGAACATCTACTATATTGGCCCAATACAAAACCCGCCCTATTTTTCTGTTCACAATATCACGCTTAGATACACCTTTGTAAGACGAACCATCAATTGGTACCCCCATTATTGGTTCATTACATTGTGCTGTTCTTGTTCTGCACCCAGATATTACAGGTGAATAATACCCAGTATAAGTTCCTGTTTTTCCACCTTTTTCGTTATAAACCTGATACGGCTGGAAATTAGATTCAAACCATGCACGCACTGTCGCTATATCAGCAGACGAACTGGGCAACATATTGCATTTTTCACGCAACAATTCAGCATCTGGCACAACCTGACCTTTGTATTGAATTTTTGCCTTGCACGTATTACGAAAAGCCTGCAAAGCATATCGCACATCATCATCACGCCAACCAGGCAACACAGAATAAGACACCGCTTTCAGATTAGATGGTATTTTAGATTCATCCCCAACATGGGTCGGCGAAGACAAATCGCAGCCAGAAATTACCCCAAACAGCAAACACAAACCAGAAAAACGCAAAAATTTAAAAAATAATGACATTTTAATTACTCCCCCACTTGTAAAAATGATTTTCTAATGCTATATTATCATAAAACCGAGGATAAAAAAAGGAGCAATCATGCCAAAGTTTAATATTATATCTCAATTTTTAAAAGACATATCATTTGAAAGCCCAAATGTACCAGAATTATTTTTCAAACAAGACAACGGCCAGGCAAAAATAGAAATCAATATTGATATCAATATCAAAGGTTCTGAAAACAATTTGTTTATGGTTGATTTGATTACAAAGGTTCACTCTAAATTAGAAAAAGACGATAAAACAATCTTTTTAATTGAATCTACTTATACAGGTATGGTCCAATACGAAGAAAAAGATGAAGAAACAAAAAAGAAAACATTATTAATAGATGTTCCAACATTATTGTTCCCAGCCGTTCGTGCATTGGTAACAAGATTAACAGCAGAATCTGGATTCCCTGCATTTACAATGCAACCAGTTGATTTTGCAGCATTATACGAACAAAGACAGGGTGCTGCCGCTGCAAATCAAAAACCAGCAAATCAATAAAAAAATATACCCAAAACAAAAAACCGGCGATTGCCGGTTTTTTGTATAAACAATTTTAACAATTATGCCGCAGCGGTAAATACTTTCTGAACATCATCATTGTCGTCCAGTGCATCTACCAATTTTTCCAATTTTGCATATTCTTCATCATCTAAATCCACAGGCATATTCGGAACCCATGTCAATTCAGCATTTTCTGGTTCACCCAATTTATCAGACAAAGCTTTTTGAATATTCATAAAGTTTTCCGGTTTTGTTGTGATAATAAAACCCTCTTCGCTGGTTTCCAAATTATCAGCATCAACTTCCATAACTAATTCCATCATTTCATCTTCGCTTTTGCCAATGGATGCAGGATACATAATTTGACCAACATGAGAAAACATAAATACCACAGAACCCTCTTCCCCCATATTACCACCGTTCTTAGCAAAGATATTGCGAACTTCTGGTACTGTTCTACGTGGATTATCAGTCAAAGCTTCTACAATCACAGGAACTGCATTTGGACCATAGCCTTCGTAACGAACTGCAACAAAATTATCTGTATTGCTGCCCGATGCTTTTTCAATTGCACGTTTAATATTATCATTTGGCATAGAATTTTTACGAGCCTGCAAAATTGCCAAACGCAATCTTGGGTTATTGTCAGGGTTTTTATCGCCCATCTTTGCCGCCATAGTTATTTCACGAGCCAATTTTGTAAACAAACCGCTGCGTGCTGCATCAACCAGTCCTTTTTTGTGTTGGATGTTGTGCCATTTACTGTGTCCACTCATATTTGACCTTTTTATTAAATTAGATTAAAATTACCATAAAAGGATAACAAATGATTGGCAAATTGCAAGGTATTATTGATTATATAGGCGACGGATACGTTATTTTAATGACTGGTGGTGTCGGATACAAGGTGTATACACCGGAATACCTGACTCCAAAGGCGACTGTGTCATTATGGATAGAAACGATTGTTCGTGAAGATTCAATCCGTTTATTTGGGTTTTCAACTATGGCCGCCCAGAATTTATTTAACCAATTAACAACAGTTTCGGGTGTCGGGCCAAAGGTTGCATTGGCAATTATGTCAACAATAAAAACAGAAACCTTGATGTCTGCCATTGCAACTGGGGACGCAAAAACAATCACAACTGCACCTGGGGTTGGCAAAAAAGTCGCTGAAAAAATCATAGTTGAATTAAAGAACAAAATGGGTGGTGGCAGTTTTGATTTTGGAAATGATTCTGGTGCTTTACCAGATTTGTTGTCTGCGTTAGAATCTTTGGGTTATCGCCGTATGGACATTGTTGATATGGCACAAAAATTGGTATCAAACAACCCAAATGCAGATGTCGCTCAATTGGTCCCAATGGCATTAAAAGAAATAAGTGGTAATAAATAATGAATAATTGTGAAAATATTTTCGCCCTGTCTTCTGGGCATGGCAAAGCCGGTGTGGCTGTTATTAGAATCAGCGGAACCAATTTGGTTTCACTGTTTGAACGCATAATAAACAAAACAGAACACAATGCACGATATACATACTATACAAATTTGAAAGACGACAGTGGTGATTTAATTGACCAATGTATTGCTGTTTATTTTGAATCCCCCCGCTCTTTCACTGGCGAAGATGTTATTGAAATATATTCACATGGTGCACCAGCTGTTATAAATAAAATTTTTGAATTTTTACGTGACCACAAATGTCGTATGGCAGAACGTGGTGAATTTTCAAGACGTGCTTTTTATAACAACAAAATGGATTTAACTGATGCAGATGGCTTAATTGCCCTGTTGGACGCAAAAACAGATAAACAACGTCAATCTGCATTAAAATCTTTTATTGGGCACGATTCAAAAATATACAACGATTGGCGAAATCAAATGATTGAAATATCTGCGTATGCGGCGGCTATATTGGATTATAGCGAAGATGACCTGCCTAAAAACATAGATATTAAAATCAAAGACAAAACGAAAATATTGTTAAATGAATTACAAGATGCACTTAAAGGTTATCGTGGAAATCGTGCTTTGCGTAATGGATTTAATATAGTTTTAGTTGGTGAAACAAATGTTGGTAAATCGTCTATATTCAATAAATTAGTTGGTTCAAATCGTGCGATTGTTTCTGACATAGCAGGCACAACACGTGATGTAGTTTCACAACAACTGGAAATAGACGGATATCTGGTTAACCTGTCTGATACGGCTGGAATCAGAAAATCAAACGATACAATTGAAAAAATTGGAATTGAACGCACATATAATGAAATAAAAAACGCAGATTTAATAATTCATGTGTATAACGATACACCAACAGAAATAAACGATAATGAAATCACAGTTATAAATAAATCTGATTTATTAAAAAATAAAAAATTGAAAAATGTTATTTATACATCTGTAAAAACAGGTGATGGTTTTAACGATTTAATGAAAATCATTATTGAAAAAATGAATAATCTGATGGGTAATTCAGAATCACGTATTGCGATAAACGAAAGAACACACGAATTGTTGCTTGATGCAATAAACGAATTAAATAACGCAATTACAAAATCGGGCGATAATTACGATATCTTTGCCGAACATATTCGCAGGGGTGCTGACGCCATTGGCAAAATACTGGGCATTATAACAACCACCGAAATCGCTGATGCAACATTTTCAAGATTGTGTTTAGGGAAATAAAAATCGCCCAAACGGGCGATTTTTAGTTTATTCTTTTCTATCTGGATATTGACCATCTATCAAATTCTGACGCACTAAATGATGTTTAACCTTTTGTGTGCTAGTCATAGGCAAATCATCACACGTCATCGCAAAATGGGTTACCCATTTATATGATGCAACTTTCTTGTTCGCCGCTGCCACTTCCTGAGACAATTTATCCATTGTCATTTCTGGTGTGACTTGGAATACAGCATACGTTACGGTTTTATCTTTGACTTTGTGTTCAAACACAGCGACATTTTTCACACCATCTATATTCATATATAATGCTTCTAATTCATCTGGATAAACATTTTTACCAGAATCCAAAACAATCACTTGTTTTTTACGTCCAGCAAAATGTAATTCACCATTTTTATCCATATACACCATATCACCAGTGTTAAAGAATCCTTTGTCATCAAAAACCTCTGCATTAACATCTGGATTATCTAAATATCCACCAAAAACCTGATGTCCACGCAACCATAACACACCAACGCCATTTTCGTCTTTGTCACGAATTTCACATTCATTATTAGATGTTGGTGCACCAACAGAATATGCTAATCTTTTGCTGGTTGGTTTAGAAATACAGATTGGTCCAACTGTTTCTGTTAAACCATAACCCTGAATAAATGCCAATCCTAATGATTCATAGAAATTTTCAACTTCTGGCTTGGTCGCAGCACCACCAGCAATCAGCAATCTGGCACGACCACCAAATATTTCAAGTAATGGTTCTTGGACTTTGCGAACAAAGAACGACAATCCCATATCCTGCAAAGTTTTCTGATTATTCAAAATAAACGAAGCAACACGCCATTTTTTCTGTGCTTTCATATTATCTATAATTTTATTACGGAATAATTCCCAAATACGTGGCACAGCTGGTATAACATGTGGTTTAAATGTTTTAAAATCATCCAGTATATATTTTGGATTAATCGTTGGTTGTAACACCAAACCACCACCAAAATGAATTGTAGCCAAAATACCAATTGAAAAACCAAAAATATGATACAAAGGCAAAAATCCATACATAACATCCCCAGAATGATAATATTCAGACATATCTTCCAAAGAATTCGCACATTCTATCAAATTAAAATGTGTTAATGGAACAACCTTTGGTGTTCCTGTTGAACCAGATGTAAACGACATCAATGCAATATCTGTAGATTCTGATGGGTGTGCACGCAAATCGTAATCTATATCCCCATCTTTGCGTGTGATATCAAAGAACGTAAATTTATCTGTTTTATAAAAGAACGAAGGTTCAGCACAAACAAATTTGCATTTTGCAATTTGTGCCATATTATCGTATTCAAACGGTGTTAAATTTGTATCTAACATCAATACAACACCACCTAAATACCATATTGCAAATAACGTCAAAGGAAACTGTGGCAAATTGTGAGATAACACCCCAACTATATCGCCAGCTTTAACTCCAGCATCACGCAAAGTAGCTACCCTGGCCCGTACCTGACTTATAAATTGAGAATAAGTTACACCTTCACGAACCAAAAACAAATTTTCTGGCCATTGATTTGCTGCATTTTCTAATGTTTGATACATATTCATTTGTGCATACCCTTCGTTTTACATTTTTAGTTTTTATTCATGTCTTATTGTGTATTTTCCATCAATCAAATATTGACGAACAACATGATGTTTGATTTTCTGTGTACTGGTCATAGGCAAATCGTCAGTTGTCATAGCAAAATGTGTTACCCATTTATACGAAGCAACTTTTTTGTTCTTTTCAGCAACTTCTTTTGCTAATTTTTCAAGTGTCATACCGTCTTCAACAGAAAACACACCGTATGCGACAGTTTTACCATTCATTTCATGTTCAAACACAGCGACATTTTTCACACCGTCTATATCCATAAACAACGCTTCTAATTCATCTGGATAAACATTTTTACCAGAATCCAAAACAATCACTTGTTTTTTACGTCCAGCAAAATGTAATTCGCCGTTTTTATCCATAGACACTAAATCACCTGTGCAGAAATAACCATCTTTATCAAAACAATCTTTATTGGCATCGCAATTATTCACGTAGCCACCAAAAATTTGTTTTCCACGAATCCATAACATACCAATTCCATATTCGTCTTGGTTACGGATTTGAATTTCGTTATCCCCCATTGGTGCACCAAACGCATATGCAACACGTTTTTTCAATGGTCTTGAACAACAAACTGGCCCAACAGTTTCGGTCATACCATATCCCTGAACAAACGCCATACCCAATTGAGTATAGAATTTTTCAACTTCTGGTTTAGTCGCAGCACCACCAGCAACCAACAATCTTGCACGACCACCAAATACGGCACGAATTTGATTTAAAACTTTGTCTACCAGTTTACCTAACCCAATGCTACGCAATAATTTTTGATTATTCATAATGAACGATACTAACCACCATTTTTTCTTTGCTTTGATACCATCAATAATCTTTTTGCGGAATATTTCCCATAACTTTGGCACAGCAGGTATAACCTGTGGTCTATATTTTGCAAAATCCGCCATAATTGCATTTGGATTAATTGTAGATTGTAACAAAATTCCCATTCCAAAATGTAATGGTGCTAAAAACCCAACAGCAAACCCGAACACATGATACAACGGCAAAAATGCATAGAACATTTCACCTGGTTTTAACCATTGATTCAAATATTCCAAATTATCAGAACAAGAAACTAAATTAAAATGTGTTAATGGAACAACCTTTGGTTTTCCAGTAGAACCAGATGTAAAAGATAATGTAGCAATATCACTTTCTTTTAAAGCATATGGCTTTAATGACGCACCATCATCTTTGTCTTTTGATTCAATATCAAAAAACTTGAAGTTCTTTGTTTTATAAAAGAAAGATTTTTCAGCACAAACCAATTTACAATCGGTTAATTCTGTCATGTTGTCATATTCTACACCGGTTAAATTTGTATCTAACAACAATACTTTGGCACCCAGATACCATATAGCAAACAAAGTATAAACAAATTGTGGCAAATTATGAGACAACAATCCAACTGTATCACCAGCTTTGACACCTTCTTTTTGTAAAGATGCTGCACGAGCCTTTATATACGTTGGCAATTCTTTAAAAGTTATATTTTCCCGCACCAAAAACACTGTTTCTGGATTACGTTTAATATTTTTTTCAAGTAATTCATACATATTCATTTTTATGTCCTTATTATACCTATTTACATTATGAATAATTATTCATGCCTGATTGAATATTTACCATCAATCAGATTCTGACGCACCAAATGATGTTTAACCTTTTGTGTGCTGGTCATAGGCAAATCATCACATGTCATCGCAAAATGGGTCACCCATTTATATGATGCAACTTTCTTATTTGCTTCTGCTATTGCACCAGATAATTTTTCCATAGTCATTTCTGGTTCAACAGATAACACAGCATAAGTTACGGTTTTATCTTTGACTTTGTGTTCAAACACAGCGACATTTTTCACACCGTCTATTTCCATAAACAATGCTTCTAATTCATCTGGATAAACATTTTTACCAGAATCCAAAACAATCACTTGTTTTTTACGTCCAGCAAAATGATATTGTTTATTTTTATCCAAATATACCAAATCACCAGTATTAAACCAACCATCTTTGTCAAAAGATTCAGCATTAGCAGATTTGTTGTTTAAATAACCTTTGAAAACATTTGGACCACGCACCCATAATGTTCCAATACCAGTTTCATCTGCATCACGAATAGTACATTCAGAACAACCAATTGGAACCCCAAATGCGAACGGAACACGATGTTTTACAGGTCTTGAACAACAAAACGGTCCAACCGTTTCCGTCATACCATATCCCTGCACAAAAGTCAGCCCCAGAGATTCGTAAAATTTTTCAACTTCTGGTTTAGTTGCAGCACCACCAGCAATCAACAAATTTGCACGACCCCCAAAGACTTCCAACAAAGGTTTTTGGATTTTTCTGACCAACCAGCCAAAACCAATTTTTTTCAGAAATTTTTGGTATTTTAACACAAAAGACACCAACCACCATTTTTTCTTTGCTTTGATACCATCAATAATTTTGTTACGGAAAACCTCCCATACTCGTGGCACAGCAGGAATAACATGTGGTTTGTATACTTTAAAATCTTCCAATATATTCTTAGGATTAACAGTTGGTTGCAACAAAATCCCCATTTGGAAATGCAACGGTGCCAAAATACCAGCAGCAAAACCAAAAATATGATACAAAGGCAAAAAACCATACATAATTTCATTTTTATGTATCCATTGCCCCATATCTTCATAATAATCAGAAGACATTTTCAGGTTTCCATGTGTCAAAGGAACAACTTTTGGACGACCGGTAGAACCAGATGTGAACGACAATGTCGCAATATCATTTTCCGTTAATTTTACCGGTTTTAATCTTGCATCAACCGCCGTATCTGATGCCTCAATATCCAAGAATTGAAATTTTTTAGCATCATAAAAAAACGATTTTTCGGCACACACTAATTTGCACCCAACAGTTTTTGTCATATTATCATATTCAAACTGTGTTAAATTTGTGTCCAGTAATAAAACCGTCGCACCCAAATACCAGATAGCGAAAAGGGTCAAAGGAAACTGTGCAATATTATGAGATAAAATCCCGACAACATCACCGGCTTTGACACCTGCTTTGTGTAAAGTTGTCGCCCTTGCATGAATCAAGGACAAGGCATCTTTGAAAGTTATTTTTTCGCGTATCAAAAATAAAGCATTTGGGGATTCTTGAACCACCTGCTCCAAAAATTGATACATATTCATAACATAAAATCCTTGTTGTTTTTATATTGGACAAGGTATATTATAGTATTACAAAACAAAGATTGCAAATATGAAAATACTGACATTAAATATCAATTCTATTCGGGCCCATATTGAAAGTTTTATGGACATTTTAAAAAACAGCGATTATGACACTGTTTTATGTCAAGAATTAAAAGTTGAAAACGCTAATTTTCCACATAATTTACTGGATGAATTTGGATATAACATCAAAGTTTTTGGTCAAAAATCATGGAACGGTGTCGCAACTTTTTCTAAATATTCCATAGAAGACACAATTACTGGCATACCAAATTATCCAGATATAAATGCACGTTTTTTGGAATGTGTAATTGATGGTCGTATCAGATTGATAAACGTATATATGCCAAATGGAGATTGCATAGAATCACCAAAGTTTCCTTATAAACTGGATTGGATGCATAATTTTACACAATATATATCAAAATATTTAGATTCAGAAGAACCTGTGATAATTGGTGGTGATTATAACGTTGCAATCACAGACCAAGATATTTGGAATCCTAAAAATTATATTGGGTCTTCTATTTCTGCACCAGATGCCCGTAACATTATGCAACAATGGCTGAATGATGGTTGGATTGATGCATGGCGACATTTTCATCCAAACGATACAGATTACACATGGTATGGATATCGTGGTCGTGACACAGTTGGAAACAAACAAGGATTACGTCTAGATTATTTTTTATGCAACAAAACAGCAACAAAAATGATAAAAAATTGCGAAATAGACATAAAGCCACGTCTGGCAGATAAACCAACCGACCACTGTGGATTATGGCTAAAAATTTAAAACTAATCGTCTATACGTGCTAAATCATCCCATTCGTGATATTTATCACCAACAGATTCCCTGTATTCATACTCTGCAATATTTTTTCCGCTGTATCTGCCGAACAATTCATAAACTTTCTGTACAGTATTATCAATCATTTCTTGTGCAACAGCATCTGGATATTCAAACAAATGCAAATCGCCATTTTTTAATTGTAAAAATTGTAAAATTGGTGTTACAGACACATCTCGCATTTTTATTGGGAAACCACCAGATTGCATTATATAACCTTCCAATGGTAATTGCGGCATAGTCCCATCCAACAACTGTTTTTTGCTGGGTGCAGAACCAGTTTTTATATCTAATACAACCCCGTCCCATATCATATCTGCCCTGGCCCGTACATTACGTCCTGCGATTGTCGCACAACCAGAAATTTCTTTATAACCATTTTGTTTTAAATGTTGTTCTACAAATGGTGCAATTTCACAGAATCTTTTATGCCAAAAATAAAACAATATAGAATCTTTACTTAAAACCTGTTTAGCACGCAAATCCATTTCAGCAATCAATTTATCAGCATCAAAATTTTTTGCGTTTTCTATTGTATCATGAACCAGTATTCCAAAATTACGTGCATCTGGTAAAATCCAATAATCATCTTTTGGTTTTAATCTTAAAATATGTTTAGCATAAAAAGCATACGGATTATGTATCAACAATTCAATTTCTGTAACGTATACATCAGTTTTATCTATTGGTGGAACTGGTGCAGAATAATCCAGTGGATTATATACAACATCATCTTTTGCACGCACAGATTGTAAAATATTATCATTATGTTTTATATCACCAATTGCAACACGTACACGTGACAAAAAACGTGATTCCGTAGTTAATACACCACCAGATTGTTTACTTCGCAACCAATACACTTCCTTTCCACAAGATAAATTCATAAAATCCAAAGCCATCAAAGACACCTTGTGATTTGGTGATGGCAAACCAATTTCAGCTGCAATTGCCCGTGGCAACCAAGCATTTTCATAACCTGTTGACGGGAACATACCTTCGTTTAATCCGGTCAAAATAATAACATCTGCTGTTTGCATACGTGATTCTATTGTTCCTAAAACACAAACATGACAATCTTTAGAAACAGTTGGTCTGATTGATACATTCCCAATTGCATCAGCAACAAACGCACGTGCATCATACACATTCAAGATTATACCGTTTTTACACAATACATCTGACATATTTTTTATACTTGTCCAAATTGGGATATCAGACACATTTTCTGTATCAAAATTTGGTTGAAAAATATTTTTATCATTTTCATCAACAAAACGAACCAACATATCAAATATATTATATTTAGCAGCCACATAAAGTTTTTCAAATTCAGACTGTTTGTTTTCAATCCACACATCAAACAAATTTAATATCGCACGTCCAACATTTGTCATAGTGCCTGATATTCCAGATGAAAAATCAGCATCTATGCCAAAACCTAACATTTCAGATTTTATTCTTTGGTTTCCGGCCGCATCTGGTGTAATAATTAACACAGATTTATTTTCAGACATTGCCCGACGTGCTATTTCTGTTGCAACCTGAGCTTCTTCACTTTCACGATTACATTCTATTAATACACAATTATCTAATTTGTTACCTATGTGTTCACCACTGTTTCCAAACGCAATATTCATAACATCTATACAATCAGATTTACCAACATCAAGGGTTTCAACATCAGAAACATCTAAACCTATTCTATTTAAAAAATTATATTCTGCATTATATGGATTCGTGTCTAAAATAAAATCATCTGGATTACCAGATATTTTACCAGATAAAATTATCACACCATTATCACGTTTTGCTATATCAGCCATTAAATCTGCCGTAGACGGCACAGATGCAGTAGAACCACACACGATTACTAATTCATATTTATCAAGTTTATTTATCCAATTATGCATATCTTGATTTCGTCTGACCGTTAATGTCATCTTATCATCTGGCAATTGTTTCAATATATCCAGAATTCGTGCTTTATTTTGAAAATGAATTGCATATTTATCGTCTATCAATTCAGCCCAATTTATATCTTGAATTTTAACACCAGAATTTTCTAAATAATCCTGCATACGAACAAAATCACGTGCTATGGGCAATGCGGTAGAAATATTTTTAACATTTGCATCACACGATAATAATTTAGATAAAATAATTATACGTTCCTGTGCAGATATAATATCAGATGAATTTTCTGTATCTTCTTCATCTTCTGTACCTGTTCCCAATGGTATCAAATTTGGTAAAATCACAGCATGCCCGATTTTATCAACAATCATTTTTTCAACACTGCGAACAGCACGTCTGCTGGGTAAAAAAATCAATACTTTGGAAAAATCATCACTGTATTGTGCGATAAAATTCCACAAAGCATTTAATATAAATGCTGAATTAGATACATTAAAAACATGCTTATTTAACGCCAATTATATTCCTTAAATCTTCCAAACCAGTTTTCTTTTCAGCAGATGTTTCTAATATTTGTTCAACCATCGCAGGATGATTTTCATGCGATACAATTTGCTGAGATTCTTCACGTATACGTTTATCTTTTTTGGTATAAACAATTTGATAACAAATACCATTTTTATCACAAAAACCCATTAAATCTAAATCAGAATTTTTTACACCTATTCTAGAATCAATCAAAATAAACAACCTACGTAATTGCGAACGATTTAACAAATACTGTTCTAAACGTGTTAACCAACGCACAGCTTCCATCTTGGAAACCTTTGCATATCCGTATCCTGGTAAATCCACAATCATAATTTTATCATTAAAATTAAACAGATTTAAACTTTGTGTTCGGCCTGGTGTATTAGATGTTCTGGCTATATTTTCAGCAACCAGTGCATTTATCAAAGACGATTTTCCAACATTACTGCGACCAACAAATGCATATTCTGCAAATGCTGTGTTTGGCAAAGATTCAACTGTTTCAAAAGAACCAACAAATTTTATCATGATTTATTCACCATTTTTTTATACGCTTCTTTTTTTGATATTCCTGTCCGCAAAGCCAGCTCTGCCGCAGCAGATTTTGTTGAAGAAACAACAATATCATTAACGATTTCGCTGATTTCATCATCTGACATTTTTTTATCTGGTGCAGGTGCAACAACAATAACTATTTCCCCACGTGGTGGTTCAATATCAATTAAATCTGCCGGATATCCGATGACAGTTTCTTCATGAATCTTTGTTATTTCACGTACAATCGCAATTTGGCGTTCTGGCATAACAGATGCCAAAGTTTTAATTGTGTTCATAATCCGATTTGGACTTTCATAATAAATAATCGTATGACGGATTTTATTATCTTCACGAACCTTTTTATCATCAAAAAAGCCACAAAACGTCCATCTGTCTGTTGGAAAACCAGATAAAACCAAAGCAGAAACTGCTGCTGTCGGTCCAGGTACAACAAACACAGCCACCCTTGCCATACGTGCTGCACGAATTAAACGAAATCCAGGATCACTGACCCCAGGCATACCAGCATCACTGACCGTTGCAACAGCCATACCATCTTGAATTTTTTGTATCAAAGAATCTACAACTTCACGTTCGTTATGTTCATGGCAAGAAACAACTTTGGTTTTTATATCAAAATGTTGTGCCAGTTTTCCGAAAACCCTTGTATCTTCTGCTGCGATTAAATCAACATTTTTTAAAACATCTATTGCACGTGGTGACACATCAGACAAATTTCCGATTGGTGTCCCAACAATATAAAGCCCCGATTGCATTTTGAATCCTTTTATAGTAGAATATTAGCATATCAAAAATAGGTTTTTCAATGTATATGAATAAATTTTTACTTTTTCTGGGTGTTTTAACAGTATTATCTGGCTGTGGCGGTGGCGAATCAAGCAATTGGTATGATTCCTATGAAGAAACAGCAACCACTGTTCCAACTGATGTCCAAGATACATATTTGTATTCCACATCTTTATATGGTTCTGATGATGGTGGTCGGGTTGCTAATATTGCTGTGTTATTACCTATGACTGGGCCAGCAAAAAACACTGCTTTTGACATAAAAACATCCATAGAAACAGCTTTGCTGCGTAAAACTAAACCTAATATAAAGATGTCATTTTATGATTTATCTGGTGATAAAACGCAACGTGACGCAATTATGCAAAGTGTTATAAATGAAAAACCAGATGCTGTCATTGGGCCACTTTTTGCAGAAGACGCCAAAACAATGCAAGATATAAAACCATCTGATTTACCTGTTTTATCTTTTACGTCAGATGCCAGTGTATTGGGTAACGGTGTTATGACAATCAATTTATTACCAACTCAAAGCATTGAAACAATCGTAAATCAAATGCAACAAGATGGTGCAAAAAATGTTGTTATTCTGGCACCAAACGACCAATCTGGTCAGTTAATGGCATCTGTTGCAAATCAGGCAACAGATTTATACAACATTTCAACAACGGGTCTGTTTTATTACACACCGAACAATTCAGATTCTATCAAAGAAACCGCTATACGTGCATCTTTATATAATGCCAGAAATGCCGCCAATACACGTGCACGTGAAATATTGTCTGATATATTAACCAAAGAAAATATTTCATCTGAAACCAGAGCCAGTTTAAACAAACAACTTGAAAAAATCTCTAGAACAGAAACCACTGGAAAATTGCCGTATGAAGCTGTTTTGTTGCTTGGTAACGGCGAAGATTCCAAAGCATTGATGTCATTTTTACGGTATTATGGTGTTGGCACACGTGATGTTGCTTTCTATGGAACAACATTATGGCAAGATGCAGACATAGCATCTGATTTTACGATGAACGGTGCAAAATATGCCGCCCTGCCCGATATATCAGAAAACTTTATAAATTTGTATAACATTGTGTCTGGGAAAAATCCAAATCATTTAGCTGCTTTTGGATATGATGCAACAAATTTAATCCTGGGCATGTTATTTTCACCAAAATCTGAGCCAGCATATTTATTTGATCCAAATGGATACGTTGGTTCTGCTGGAATATTCCGGTTACAGCCATCTGGCGAATCGGAACGTGCTTTGCGTATAATGACACTAAACAGTTCAGGAACAGCAAATGAATTAAAGCCTGCCCAGACAAATTTCTTGAAACCATTATACAATATACATTCAATCAATTTGTCTTCTGTTGCGGAAAAACCAATATCCACACGTGGAATAAACCCGGGTGATTATATAACAATACCAGAAAACCTGCGTAAAAAGGCTGCTTATAAAACAAAACCATTTGGTGCGAATTATATAAACACAGAAACAACTGAAAACACATCAAATACAGAAGCTGTCCAAATTTATGCAGACGAAGAAACAGAAACAATATCTAATCCAGATTATCAACCAATAAAATTAGAAAATGTTTCACGTGAATACATAGACAGTGTAGAAATAACAGAATAAATGCTTGCGTTTGAAAAAAAATAAGATATAATCACAAAGCCTATGAAACAAGGGCGAGCATAGTTCAAAGGCTAGAATGCAAGCCTTCCAAGCTTGAAATGAGGGTTCGATTCCCTCTGCTCGCACCACAAATTCAGTTCTGGGCGTGCGCCGGAGTTGGAGAGCCGGGGCAGACTGTAAATCTGTTGTCTTACGACTGAGGTGGTTCGAATCCACCCACT
>CAJONJ010000018.1 GCA_905236005.1 uncultured Alphaproteobacteria bacterium | reverse complement strand
CCAAAAGGAAAATCAAATGGCATTTCAAAATAAAAATTTATCTGTGATTGCATATGCAAATGGCTTTACTTTGTGGCATTACAAAGCGAATGAAACACTTGCAACAATAACAGCATCTGGTTATTTTTCCAGTGTTCATACATTGATGAATACAGGTGATATTATGTTAATCAATGGTTCTAATGGAACAACGATTAAATCCATAGCTGTTGCTGACGGTGTTGTTACAGTGGCTTCTTTGTCATAAAGATGTTATCAATGGTGTTTATATAACGGGTTGTGTTACACGACCCGTTTTTATTATTAAATAATAGGTATAAAATATGTTTACAAAAATAGATTTATGTTCAATGGCATTATTAAAATTGGGTGAAAAACCGATTCAATCTTTACAAGAAGATTCCAGTGCAGCCCAATTATCTAGAACTTTGTTTGATTCTGTGGTTGATACATTGTTATCTTCGTTTCCATGGCGTTTTGCAACACAAAAATTAACATTGAATAAAAATTCAGATGGGGATTTTGTCGTTCCTGTTGATGTATTAAGAATTTTAAAATGTGATGGACAAATCACTGGTAACAAAATTACTGCCAATGCAGATATACTAGAAATCATAGCAATTGTAAAAACTGAACCTGAATGTTTTCCAAGCTATTTTGCATCATTAATTGCAACCAAACTAGCACAAGAATTTTGTGTTCCGTTAACTGGCGATGCAACTGTGTTCAAAATGATTACTGCATTATACGAATCAGAATATCAATCTGCCAAATTTATAGACAGCACGATATCTAATCCAACACAAATAAACAATTTTTCTTTAATCAATTCCAGATTTTAATCCAAGGAGTTATTACATGGGAAATTTTCTTAAAACACAAAATACTTTTTCAAATGGAGAAATATCATCGGATTTTTACGCAAAAGATAATATTCATGGTGTTGCAAAATTAGAAAATATGGACGTGTTGCAATCTGGCGGATTAAAACGCAGAGCAGGATTGCGAACAATTGGCAGTGCAGCACAAGACAGCATAATGATTCCTTTTGCAGTCAGTGAAACAGAAAAATATTTAGTGGTGATATATAATGGCACAATTGATATATACTGTAATGATACAATAATCAGAACATTAATTGGACCATGGACAACAAATGATTTAAAACAGCTGCAATATGCTCAGCGTTTTAATAAATTGTTTATCGTGCATCCAAATTATCAGCCACGAATTTTGACCAGAACATCAGATAATTTTACTTTGTCTTCATTTCAATTTGATGTGAACAGAGATGTCAGTATCAATATTCCCTGTATGCGTCTGGAAGAAACCAAAGGAATATCTTTTACGATTGGACACAGCGATATAGATAACAATCATGCGGTATTTACAGCCAGTGCAGATTATTTTACTAATCAATCTGTGGGACAAAGGATAAATATAATTTCTAAACAGTGGGTGGTTGAATCTGTTCAAAATGCTCGTGTTGCAACATTATATACAAACGGGGATTTCTCTTTTCCGGGAACTCCTGTTTATGATTGGACAGAAAGTGCATTTTCAAACAGACGTGGTTGGCCAGCATGTATTTCTTTCCATCAAAACAGACTGATTTTTGCACGAACTCCGACAATGCCTAATGGAATATGGATGTCAAAAACTGGTGATTATTATAATTTTTCTGTTGGAACAGGTTTAGATGATGATGCGATTTATACAACGTTGTTATCTGCACAGCATCATCAAATATATACATTGGTCAGCAGTGATAGTTTGCAGATATTAACATCTGTTGGTGAATGGGCTGTTTCTGGTTCGCCTTTGACCCCATCATCTGTTGATGTTAAACAACACACATCTGTTGGCAGTGATACGACCAGGTATTTACCACCACAACAAATAGAAGGCAGCACAGTATTTATATCTAAATCAGGCAAAGATATCAGAGAATTGGATTTAGATGTATTAAGTGAACATTACAATGCTACGGATTTATGTGCGTTTTCCAAACATTTAATGTTAACCCCAATCAGTATCGCATATAGCACAACATTACACAGATTATTTGTAGTTATGTCTGATGGATATATGGCTGTATTAAACAAATACGCAAATACCGATATTGCAGCATGGGGTAAATATATAACGGATGGTAATTTTAAATATGTTTGTGTTCTGGAAGATGATGTATATGTCATAGTCCAACGAAACACTTCATATTTTTTAGAAAAATTTGATAATTCGTGTCTACAAGATGCAACCAATTACAGTTTTACTTATAAAGTATCTGGATTACCAATTGTAGTAAATGGTCATTGTCCAACCAAGATTCGTATTCGTAAAATATCAGTCAGAGTGATGAACACTAAAACGATTTATGTAAATAATCATAGAATGGAAATACCAAATTATATGTTTGCAAATAATCATCCAGGATACACAGGCGATTTATCTGTAAATATACTAGGAACCCAACAAGACACTATACAACCCGTTTGGTCAATATCCAGTACAGAACAATTACCTGCAATAATTTTGTCGGTCAGTCTGGATGGTTGGTATCAAATATAATTATACACAAAGGAGAAAATAACAAATGTCACAACTTGTATCAGATGTTACAAAGGTTTTAAATTATAAAGAATCCAAGAAAAATGTTGAAACCGAACGCCAAAAAATATTAGCAAACATGGCAAAAGACGAAAACAACAAAACTAATTTGATTAAAAAAGTTTTAGCTAAACAACGTGTGGAATATGGTGCAACCGGTAATACTGGTTCTAGTATTTCAGAAAAAGCAGTATTAAAAAGATTGCGTGAAGAGACGGCTGCTCCGTATGATGCTAAACGTCAAGAAAACGTTGATAAAATAACTAAACTGAAAGCAAAAAAACCGAATTTAGTAAAAAGTTGGTTGTCGGGGATAGATAAAATAGCAGGATAGGGAGCAATCAGTGACGATTACGTCAGCTTTTGATTTTCTAGATACGTGGAATCATGTGCTGGGATTTAAAACACCGCAACATCATAAAACAATAATGCAGTTTTTGGTTGATGTATTGAACGATGAACCGCATCGTGGTTTGTTAACCGCATTCAGACATTCAGGCAAATCTACTGTGGTTGGGGTGTTTGCAGCATGTGTGTTATATCAGATTCCAAAAACTAGAATTTTAATATTATCTGCTGAAACAGGTTTGGCTTCTCGTATGGTGGCCCATATAAAAAATATTTTAGAAAATCATCCGTTCTGTTGTAATATTTTACCAGATGTAAAAAAAGAGTGGGGAACACATAAAATCACGGTAAAACGTCCTGTGGGCATCAGAGAACCATCTGTAATATGTCAGGGGATATCTGGCAATATTACAGGTATGCGTGCAGATTTGATTATATGTGATGATGTAGAAGTTCCAAATACGTGTAATACACAACAAAAAAGAAACAATTTACGTGAAAGATTACGTGAATTAGACTTTATTTTGTCACCAAACGGGACAATGATTTACATAGGAACCCCGCACACACAGAACACAATATATCAAACATCATGATTGAACAGTGGACATCAATGTACGTAATTTTGCCAGAATTTCGTTACCAGCTTCGCCAAACATAGGTAAATATGTTTCATATTCTAATATATTGGATTGAACCAAAGCACGACTGCGTTCTGTAACAGGTTCCATAGCCAATTTCTTTGCAGAATTCCATGCATTATACGCCCTGTAAGTTCTGTCAACAACATCCCATTTGGCCAATAATTCATTATTGTCTGCCAATGCAGTTTTGATGTCGTCAACCCAATCGCTGCCAAATTTTTTAACACATGGTAAAGATTCAATCTTTTCCAGACCGTCTGGTGTAGATTCAAAACCATCTAAAGCATTTTTTAACTCTTGAACTTCTTCTGGAGTCAAAGATGCTTCTATTTCAGCACCGAACATCATACCACCATAAGGTAATAGACTGTTGTCAATAGAATCCATAGGGGTTTTACCACTGCGTAAGTTTTGAATATGTTCGACCAATTTATCACCAGTAGGCAAAGTGGACAATGCTGTTAATACATCTTCTTCTGCGGATTCACGTAAAAACACCTGATTTACAGCAGCCCATCCACCATTTATAACATGTTCCTGACGATAAAGATTCAACAATCTTTGTGCAGTAATCAACGTATGTTGTTGCATGTGTTATCCCTCCTTGATAACAAATGATTATTGCATAACAATCATGATAACTTTGTGCATTGTCTTGCCAGTGATTTTTTCTTCTGGGTTAGACAAATGTCCATATAATTTACCATGAGCATCTTGTTTCACAATAGCAATTTGTGCAAACGTAGAAATGTCTTCGGTCAGGTTACAAAAATCTTCTTCTAGAAAGACTGCTAAATCGCCCACAGCTGGTTTTGTATTTGCATCAGCAAACACATAACATTTTTCAGGAATAAAACCGCCTAATCTTTTAGAATTTGGTGTCAAGGCATATACGTAACAACAACCTTCCAAAGAAGCAGGTGCAACAATCATGGATTCATCAGATTTTTTAAATTTGATTGATTTTCCAGCAGGAGTTCCGAACACAGGCACTAATTTTTTACGTGCATTATCATACATCTGTGCCCCATATAAACCACAACAACCATCCAAACTAGAAGCAGGATTGCATGGTTCCAATACAGATTTGACACGTTCTTTAACTTTGTTGATTTGTTTGTTTAATTCACCAGCATTATACAATCTGGTAATTTCATTAAACAATTCAGGTGTTTTGAACCCAAATGCTTTGGCCAAACCATCAATTTCATTTTCATAGACTTCACGTTGACCAACTTCTATCTTGTGATACACAGACAAAGTCATACCTGCATCTTTTGCTGCTTCTGCAATAGTTTTGTCTGCACGTTGGCGGATTTTACGCAAACCACTGCCAAAGATTTTCAGACCGCTGCCTTCGTTGTCAGTTAAACGGCGTTTAATTTCAGTTTGCCATTTATCAGCCACAGCATCTGTTTCATGAATAAACAAATCAGATAATCTGCAACCTAAAATAGAACAGACATTCAACAACTGTTTCTGATTTAAACGACGAACACCTTTTTCAATTTTTGATACAGCGGACAAAGATAAATTTGCACGTTTCGCCAATTCGGTCATACGCATACCTTTGCCTGTACGAATATTTCTGATATTATTAGGAAAAATGATTTCTTCTTGTGCCATAGCGGTCTCCTTGGAATCTGTTACAGAAATAATAGTCAATTTTTAAGATATTATCAAGAAAAATAATCAGATAAAATCATCTGGTGCATCACTGACATCTGGAATTACAGAATTATCGGAATCAGATTGAGGAACAAACTGATTAGCAGTGTCTTCTGGTATTGGTTGCGGACCAAATTGATTCAAGTTATCAAACAAATAGTATTCGCCAATAAAGCTTAGATGCACTGTTTCAGGTTTGCCATGACGGTTCTTGGCAATGATAATATCGGCTTTGTTTTTGGAATTTTCCAAACGTTTCTGCCAGTTTTGAATACTGTTTTCAGAAGCAATACCAGACATTTTTTGATCAGGTGATCTGTCTTTCAGATAATATTCTTCACGGTATGTGAACATAACAATATCAGCATCTTGTTCAATAGAACCAGATTCACGCAAATCAGATAACACAGGTCTTTTGTCATCACGTTGTTCAACACTACGTGACAATTGTGACAAAGCAATTACTGGAACATCTAATTCTTTGGCTAAGATTTTTAAACCACGTGTTATTTCGGACAATTCTTGAACACGATTATCGCTGTGTTTACCGCCAGGTGAAGTCATCAATTGCAAATAGTCAATAACAATCAATGCTACCCCACCAGATTGACGAGCAATACGACGAGCACGAGTTTTTATCATAGCCACAGACATATTTGCAGTATCATCTATGACCAACGGCAATTTTGATAATGCGCTGGAATATTGGGACATTTTCATAATATCTTCATCTGTCAAATGTCCATCACGCATATTAGATGCAGGAACCTTAGATTGAGATGACAATATACGTGTAGCCAGCTGAGAATTATTCATTTCTAAGCTGAAAAATATCACTGCACCTTTGTATTGGGTGTTGGCACGACCATTAAATATTGCGTTTGCAGCATTAAAGGCAATATTCATTGCTAATGTTGTTTTACCCATACCAGGACGTCCAGCAATAATCAACAAATCAGAATGATGTAACCCGCTGAGAGAACGGTCTAATTCATCTAATCCTGTTGTTAAACCTGATAATTTACCATCTGCTTTGTATGCGATTTCAGCTTCTGCTAATGCACTTTTTAACGCATCAGCCAAATATACGACATTACGTTCTGATTTACCGGTAGATGCCAAATTAAACAGTTTTTGTTCTGCCATTTCAATTTGAGTGCTGACAGGTTTATCTAAATCTTCGGTATATGCATCATCAATGACAGCATGTCCCAAATTTATTAAATCACGTCGTCTAGCTGTATCAAAAACAATCTGGGCATAATGTTCTACATTTACAACTGTGGAACCAGCAGAAGCCAGTTTTGAAAGATATTCAACACCTCCAACACTATCCAGAGTTCCTTGCTGTTCAAGATAGTTTTTAATGGTAATAATATCAAATGGAATCCCAGCAGAAAACTGACGTAAAGCTAATTTATATATTTCTTGGTGTGCAGGATGCGAAAAATGTTCTGGTAATAAAAAATCAGAAACAGATTCCAAAGCACGGTTGTTCATCAACACAGCAGCCAATACAGCTTGTTCTGCATCTAGATTCATAGGTAAAGTTTTCGGAGTAAAGTCCATGTCTTTTAGATTAAACGAAAATTTTAATAATTCAATACCTTTTTTAATTGGGTATAAAAAATTACAAATTCCCATAGTGGATAAAGACGGAAATCCGGCTTGGCCAGAAATGTTCCCGCCAGAAAAAATTCAAGAATTACAAACAATTGTAGGCCCACGACATTTTTCTGCACAAATGATGCTGGAATATGTCGCAGAAGACAGAATTTGTCTGGATCCAGGTGCATTGCATTTTTATGATGATGATTTTGATAATCGGACATGTATGTTATTTGAACATTTAATAACAGGTGCCAGTATTTATTGGGACCCATCTTCAGGACGAGGTAGTTCAGATGGCAGTGTTTGTGTTTTGATTTATCGTGATGATAAAAATAAAATCGCTTTTGTTCATGACATATTATACATGACAGTTTCAGATGAAGATGTGCATCCATTGGCTACACAATGTGAAAAAGTATTGATGTTTATGCGAAAACATCATATGACCAGAATAGGGTTAGAAATAAATGGTATCGGCAATGCGTTACCGGAAATCCTTAGACGTGTCGCAGATGCAAATGAAACGACAATATCTATAATTCAAATTTCTAATCATACAAAAAAAGAAACAAGAATTTTAAATGCTATTGAACCGATGTTGACCACAGGACGTTTGTTTGTGCGAAATACAATTACGCAATCTATGTTGCTGTCAGAAATGTTAGCTTGGTCACCTAATGGTTCAAAAGAACATGATGACGGGTTAGATGCTGTGGCAGGTGCATTATCTATGATACCCACACCAATCAGACCTTTGGCAAATCGTGTTGGTTTAATTAAAGCCAACACAGAATTTAAAATATAAAAAACAAAAGGAAAATAAATGCAAAGAAATCTTATGCAATTATATAAACGTGCACTGGATGAACGCAGTGTTTGGTTGAATCGTTGGCAAACAGCTATGCGATATACTGTGCCAACCAGTGATTCAGACACAGCCAGTTTATTTGATGCAACAGCTGCGGACGCAGTAGATAATTTGGCGGCATCTATGTATTCATTATTGACCCCACCGGAATCATTATGGATAAATTTAGTTCGTGAAAGCGATTTGTCCCCAGATGCGGAAAATGCAACAAATATGTTACGTGCACATTTAAATGATTCAAATTTTTATACAACAATACATCAATGTTATACAGATTTAGTCGTCTTAGGAACAGCATGTTTATTCATGGCTGAAAATCCAATCGGGGCAGATTCTGCGTTTTCATTTACTGCGATACCAATGAACGACATAGCAATATTACCGAACGCTGTATTTCATACAACGTCAATGCCTGCGTGTGATATAGTTGAAAAATATCCGCACTTTACAATGCCAACAAAATTAAGAGATACAATTAAAAATAATCCTGAAACCCCAATCAGATTAGTTCAATCTTTGATTGGTAAAGATTTTACTGCTTGGTTGGATGTTGGTGGGGATATTGAAAATAACATAGTAGCAACAGGTGTTTTTGAAACTAACCCATATATAATATTCAGGTGGTCTGTGGTCAGTGGCGAACTGTATGGTCGCAGTCCGGTATTACGTGCATTGCCAGATATAAAAACCGCTAACAAAGTTGTGGAATTAGTATTGAAAAACGCAACCATAGCAGTCAGTGGTATATGGCAAGCAGATGATGATGGTGTTATAAATTTATCAAATATCAATTTGACACCTGGTGCGATTATTCCAAAAGCAGTTGGCAGTTCTGGTTTAACCCCGTTATCCAGTGGTGCCGATTTTGATGTATCGCAAATAGTTTTGCGTGATTTACGTGACAGAATTAGACATACATTACTGGCAGACAGATTAGGATTGCTGTCAGACAAAGAAATGACTGCAACGGAAATACTGGCACGAAATGCCGATATGGTTCGTATATTGGGTGCTACGTATGGACGGTTGTTGCATGAATTTATTCGTCCAATGTGTGAACGAGGATTACAAATATTATCACGTCGTGGATTGATAGATAAAATATCTTTGCACAGTGATGCTGAACTGAAATATATTGCACCAATCGCACAAATGGCACGGGAAGAAATGGCAATCTAGGATTACATTATGCAAGATATAGAAAAACAATATGTCCGAACTTTTGCAACAAATTCGGGTAAACAGGTGTTGGCTCATTTGCGTTCTATAACCATAGAACGCATTATTGGGCCAAATGTATCCAACGAAGATTTACGGTGGTGGGCCGCACAAAATGCACTGGTTCATCAAATAGAAAATCTTATCAAGAAAGGAAATAATCCGACATGAAAAAACAACAAACTTTTGTGAATTTAATTGACACTTTGCGGGACAGTTGGTTTTTAATTGCTTTTATTTCTGGTGTTATTTATTGGGTTGCACGTCAAGATTCTTCTTTGTCAGAATTATCAAGACAAAACGACAGAATTACAGCATTGGAAAACAGAACTACGATATTAGAATCCGGTATTGGACAATTACAATTAAAAATAGATGGAATCAAAGAAGATGTCACATTGATTAAAAGTGCAGTTATTAAAAACTAAACTTAAATAGCATTTTTTGCCCAATATATTTTGTGACCACACACAACAATAACATCAAATCTGGCATCACCCGTCCAGTGTTTATTCATTAAATATGTTTCCGCAGCACGACGCAATCTGGCGGATTGATTGGGTGTAATTGCGTCCCATGCTGCATCTGTGGTTTGACGTGCTTTGACTTCTACAAATACGATAGTGTTTTTATGTTTGGCAATAATATCTATTTCTGCACGATTTGTGTTTTTGCCGGTTACATATCTGCTTTGCAAAATACGATACCCATGAAATCGCAGAAACCATCTGGCCATAAATTCAGAAAATAATCCAATTTGATAAGATGTTTTCTTAGAATGCATAAGGTTTTGCCTGGAAATTATCACGTGCGGATTGAATGTTATTTGCAGAATCTGTCGCATTTAAACCATTATCAGATAATACCAGTTGTCCATAGTAAGCTTTCATCATAGGGTCAAAAGAATTTTCTGATGAAATCCATTTGTCTTCATCTGAATTTGGGGTTCCATATTTGTCTAATACACTTTGCCAGAACGTTAAAATCTTTTTTTCACGTTGATTTGCAAATTTTTCATTTGTTCCTTCCAGTGTGTTAACATCGTTATTATATACGATTTTCCAAACCAGATTATCTGTTGCGTTGCTGGTAAAATAAATATCCACAGTTTCACCAGTAAATTGACGTTCCAGATGCACTTCTGATACATACAATAAACCACGATTTCGTGCCAAAGAATAAATACACTTTTCTAATTTATCTGGGATAATAATTTTGTTTTGTCTGCATTCGTAATCCAGATTATATTTCCAATCTTTGTTTATGGTGTAAACAACACTGTTTTTCTTTCTTGGTGCATATAAACTGGATGTGTTGAAAAATAAATTGCTGATTTCATCGTATGACATGCCCAACATAGCCCCGGCAATATCAAATTGTTTGACATCTACAATATCAGCACCTGAATTCAAAGATACATTTTCCATATCCATATCAACATCTTCGCTGTTTTCAGTAGTTGCAAAATTATCAAAAGCAAATTCGTCTTCGTCCGCAAAACATGGTAGATTTGAAATTATTACAGTGCCAATAAATAAACCAAACAAAAATTTTTTCATATATTTTTCCTTTTTTTTATTGGACCTCTATCACCCTAAACCAAAACAAAGTCGCAGGATCTCTTCCGTGCTCTAAATCTTTACGCAGATTTATGTTTTGTCTGAATTTTTTTTGAAATTGGACACGCAAAATAATTCTGCCGACAGATTGAACAATGTTCGTACTCATATTATTAGATTCTGTCCATGTTCTGGTTAAATATGGAACAATAAACACATTTTGATTGTTGATTTGTTGAATTTCTGCTGGATTTACCCATACACTGCGAAACATTTTATTTTTTGCCATTTCAGCTATATTAACAGCTTCACCGTTTTGCCATTGTTTAAGCACATCTGGATGAGACATCTTTGCAACGGTGTTTTCTTGTTCTGGTCTGACACCGTTTCCAGGAATAACTTTAAAATATTCTGACACGTATTTTTGAATTAATTTATTCAACAGCACATTGTCTTTCATGTCTTGAAGATTTTCTAAATCTCCTAAACGATTATCTGCAATATTATCCAGTTGGAAAATGTAAGTTTCTACATTTATTTGTGTGTTTGCACGATAAATTAACGTAACGACAAATACAGAAAACAAAGTAACTGTTAATAAAATCAATCCCAACAAAAATGCTTTCATTTTATTCATATTATTACCGTTACTATTGTTCAACCACCATTCTGTATGAATTAAAATCTTTTACATAATATCCCAGCGTAGCAGGGTGGGTTTCTGATTCACGTGCTATGTCAATAAATGCCAGTACTTCAAATCTTTTGTTTACAGAAGATTCTAATACGATATATGCCTGCCACAAACCACCTTTGTCACTGGAATGTCTTGGTGGTGTCAGTGTTCTGCGAACAACCCGAATTGTTTCATTGGCCAGACTGATACGGTTAATATATTCTGGTAATATTTTTTCACTGAATTTATCAAACAAATCAGAATCAGATGTACAAAACAACGCACATTCATAATTTCCAGGAACAAATTGTTCAGGTGCATTACAGGCAGCATCATCACATCTTTTCCATACCGCGTCATTTATAAGATTATTTGAATTTATAGAAAACCAATAATCAACATAATTAGATACCAACTTTTCCTGAATAATTTTGTCAGCAGTCATAGTAGGATTGTCTTGTAAATATGCAATTACCGACCAATCCCCAGTTATAGGGTCTGTTGATACCAAAAATGGATAATTGTGTTTAGATTTATTTAATAACAATAACATCCCGCATGCTATAACGATAAAAAACACAACTACAGCTATCCAAAAAGAAACCCGACGAGAAAACGCAATCGTTTTCCCAGCAGGAAAAGCTGGTGTATCAAAATCATCTGGGTAATTCAATCAATCCCCCCATAAATAACACCACTATGCCTGATAAACCAAAATGCAAGCACATGGACTTAATTTTAATTCATTGTTATCATACCCGATACCAACTGGTTCACGGTCATAAATCTGACCACACCCAGCAATACCCAATCCGATAACTAACAAAGCTAGAATCATCAGAAATTTTTTCATGCGTGTTCTCCTTTCTTTTTCCAGTATAAGAAAAATGCGTCCCCCCAGTCAAGCCAAAACAATCAGAATTGTGTTGCAAAAGACAACAGAAATCTTTGTTCTTGGTCATATTCGTTTATCTTTAATGGCCAACCCCATGAAAAATTCATAGGACCCATAGGTGTATTCCAATAAATACCCACCCCCACAGATGTTCTCCAATCTTCATCAATAATATTTGGTACGCCTTTGTATTCATATTCACGTACAGGTGGTTTACCCAAAATACCATAATCAGCAAAAACAAAACCTTTGATTTGATATTCATCAGGAATAAATATTGGGAAATTTAATTGTGTTGAACCATTAGCTTTCCATAATCCGCCCAAAGAATAGCTGGTAAAGAATCTGTTTCTTGAACCAACACCAGCAACATCAAAACCACGTAAAGAATCACCGCCCAAGAAATAGCGATAAACACGTGGAATATAATTGTCTGCTTCCAAAGACTGAATATATCCAAAATCCCAAGATGATGTTAATTGCCATCTGTCATCTAAGAATTTCACCATACCTGTTATGTCAGCACTGTATCGCATAAACGTATTAGTCCCACCAAAACCAGTATAGGCAACACCCATATCACCGACTATACCCGTATGTGTATTTTGTTGAAAATTGGTATTTAAATTATAATAACGCAGATTTGTTCCCAACGTATATAAATCAGCTTTGTGCCAACCGCCCAGTTGTAAATCATAGTTTTGATCAAATGTCGCAGACAAACGCAAAGTTTGTGTCCAGTGGTCTGTTAAACGCCAACCTAAACGTCCTGCGATGGCAAAAGAATCACGGTCATAACCATATCCACCCAATTCAGAATATTTGTATTGAGTATAAGAAATATCAAATCCGCCAGATAATTCACGATTAAATAAAAATGGTTCTGTAAAACTGAATACAGCCTGACGTTGATATTGTGCCAGTGAAGCTTTGATTTGAACAATTTGTCCACGTCCCATGAAATTATTTTCTGTGATACCAGCATCAACCATAAATCCATTGATAGATGACCAACCAAATCCACCAGATAATTCCCCAGTTGGTTGTTCTTCTACTTTGACATCCAGATTTATCATATTTGCATCAGCCAGTCTGGTTGGAATCATTTGCACGTCTTTGAAATAACGTGTTCGCATCAGATTTTGTCTGGCTGTTTCTATTGTTTGCAAAGAAAATGGGTCACCTTCACGCATGGGCAGATGATGTTCAATAACATTGTCAAAAGTCCGAACATTACCCAACAAATTGATGTTGTTTAAATAAATACGATTTGTCTTTTTAATTGCAAATTTTATATCAACAGTCCTGTTGTCGTCATGTTTATCTGGAATCGCATCTACATTTATAAATGCATAACCGTAATCAGCTACTGCTCCACGTAATGCATTTATAGAAGCATCAATTTCATCAATATTGTAAATGTCTTTCTTTGATACAGTTAAAACATCCAGCAATTTATCCGTTGGAACATCTTCAAAAGGATTATCTATGCTGATATTTCCGATTTTATATTGATTTCCTTCATCAACAGTGTATTTAACTGAATAATATTCACGGTCTGGTGTAAATTCGCCCTTAGCATCCGTAATGCGAAAATCCAAGAACCCATTACGCATATAAAATTGGTGCAATAATTGTTGGTCGTATTTAATTCTGTCTTCGTCATAAACATCAAACTGGGTCATAAAACGCCACCAAGCATGTTCACGAGATAATATTTCCCCACGCAAAGTTCTGCTGCTGAATTTTTTATTGTTTTCAAAATCTATATCGCTGATATATGTTGGGTGGCCTTCTGTAATTTCATACACAACATTTACACGATTGTTTTCCAGATTTATTTTCTTAGGGTTGATTTTTGTTCCGAAAAAACCTTTGCGTTGATATAAATTCAGCATATGTTGGACGTCTGCACCAATAACAGATATATCATACGCAGAACGTTCTTTGGTTTTAATTTCTTTTTTTAAATCTTCTGTATCTATATCATCGTTGCCTTCTACTGTCACCATATTGATAATAGGTGCCTCTGTTACAGCGATTTTCAAAATATTGCCATTTAATTGTGCATTTACACTTGAAAAATATCCACTGGATTGCAATTTTTTCGCAATGTTATTTACAGTTTCTGAATTGATGTTATCACCAACTTTTACGTCAGCTAATATACGCACAGATTCAGCATCCATACGCTGATTGCCGCTGATGTTTATACCAGAAATAACATTTGCATTTGCAAAATTACAAATACAGATACCTGATAATGCTAAAAATATTTTATTATGTTTTTTCATCTTTAACCCAATTTAAATACACGTGCTATATCGTTCCACATAGTGAATAAAAACAGCAACAATATTAAAATCCAGCCAACAGCAATAACTATGTCCATGGCTTTGCCGTCTAATTTACGACGAATGATTGCTTCTATGAATAATATCAACAAATACCCACCATCTAAGACTGGTAATGGTAATAAATTGATAACACCTAAATTCACAGATAACAAAGCAATAATAGCCATAAATGCAAAGAATCCTATTTCCAAAGCATGTCCAGAAATTTGTGCTATTGTGATAAACGAGCCTAATTGTTTAGAAGAACGTTCGCCTGTTATAATTTGTTTCAAGACTACTAACAAAGTTTTAGACTGATGATATGTTTCACGCAATCCTGAATATAAAGCTTTGAAAAATGATTTAGTGTGTGGTTCAGTTTTTTTACTGCCATCTGCAATCAATCCCCAGCGTAGAGCAGGTTGTAATTGCACAGTTATCAATTTGTTTTTACGTGCAACCAGAACATCAGCATTTTTCTTAGCAGATAATTCTTTGGCAATAATCAATTCGCCCCAGTTATCAATACTGGTATTATTTATCTTCATAATAATATCACCAGGTTTTACGCCAGCTTTAAAAGCAATGCTGTCCCGAACAACTTGTCCAACAACTGGTAATTGAACAGAACGTGGTCTGAACATAAAATCAGCAGAATAAATCACCCAAGCCAAAATAAAGTTCATCATAACACCAGCAGCAATAATTATAAACTGTTTCCATGCTGGGACAGATAAATAATGCCCAATTTTCTTAGCTTTTGGTAAATCTGCATATTTTTTACGATGGAACATGTCTTCTTGGCCGTAAATAGACACATACCCCCCCAATGGCAAACAACACAATTTCCAGACAGTATTATGTTTATCTTTCCATTGTAACAAAGCGGGACCAAATCCAATAGAAAATGCATTAACACGAACGCCTGCCCATCTTGCAGCCATAAAATGTCCAGCTTCGTGTACAAATACAACCACACCTAAAACTATCAATAACCCAACAATCGTCCAAATAATGTGCAACATGTTTTTCTATCTCCTGATACAGTTTTATTTGTTTACTTTATCAACCACCAAACCAAAGGCAACACATAAATCCAGCCATCAAATCTGTCCAGTATGCCCCCATGACCTGGTAACAAATTCCCGAAATCTTTAATGTCTAAACGTCTTTTGATAAAACTGGCTGTTAAATCACCATATTGAGACAACAAAGAAACACTGATTCCTATGAATACAGCATTCTGTAAAAACCCACCGAATAATTTGTAATATAACAAAGACATTAATGTTCCGCATATTATGCCACCAATTTGACCTGCCCATGTTTTATTTGCAGATATTTTTTCCCATAATTTGTCGCCACCAAAAATCTTACCCAACAGCCAACCACCAACATCTGCACCAACAATTATCATCAACAACCATAACATTAAAAATGGTCGTATTCCCACAGAATATACAGAAATCAGCATCAATCCCAATAAACATATAAATACGATAATCGGCAAAACGTTTTTCTGAATGATTTCGTCATCAGCATTTCTTATACATTTAATTGTTTCCCAAATACAACCAGCAACAATCAAAACCCCCAGCCATCTGATTGCATAGAACGGTGCAATCCACAACCAAGGTATACCGTATTTTTCCAATAACACAGCTATCACAACCACAGCAAACATAACACCTGCTGTTAAAATACGCAACGAAGTATTAGATAATTCAGATAATTTCATTTTTTATTTCCTAAATAATTTTTCTTTTGTCCGCCACCAAAACGTCTGTCACGTTTTGTGTATTCGTCCAAGATATAGTGCCATAACTTTTCAGATTTTATTAAATCTGGCCAATGTTCAGGTATAAATAACAATTCAGCATAAGCCAATTTCCATAACAAGAAATTAGAAATTCTGTGTTCGTTACTGGTACGAACCATTAAATCAATAGGTAACAAATCACCAGTGTCTAAAAATGTTTCAAATGTATCTTTATCTACGTGCTTACCAGTATCTATTGCCGCATTAACTGCACGAATAATTTCATCTTGTCCACCATAATTTAATGCAAATACGACTGTCCCACCAGTGTTTTCAGCAGAAGCATCTTCCAATTTATCACATAAATCAGCCAGCTTTTTAGGCAGTCTATCACGAGACCCCACAATACGATAACGCAGATTTTTTGTGACCAAATCTTCCAGATTTTTTTTCATTTCTGTATAAAATAAATCCATCAAGAAATCAACTTCTTCCTTTGACCTGGACCAATTTTCAGTAGAAAAAATGAAGAAAGTAACAGTTGAAACACCATGTGCAATGAACCAGTCTATCATATTTGAATTGCTAGCAAGACCAGCCTTGTGTCCCATCAAAGGTGGCAAACCACGTTGTTCAGCCCATCTGCGATTACCATCACAAATAAAGGCAATATGATTTGGTATCTTTACAGGTTTAGATTGTTCAGATGTTTTTTTCTTTAAGAAATGTAGCATTTTATTTCCTTAATCTATGGGTTACACAGACATAATGTCAGATTCTTTTTGTTTAGCGATTGCATCAACTTCGTTGCTGCGATTATCAAAAACTTTTTGTAAATCATCTTCATATCTGTGTTGGTCATCTTCTGAAATTTCTTTATCTGCACCAGCACGTTTGATTTTGTTCATCGCATCTTGGCGAATGTTACGCATAGAAATTTTTGCTTCTTCCGCATATTTACCGGCAACCTTGGCCAATTCACGACGACGTTCTTCTGTCAAAGGTGGTAAATTTAAACGTATAACACCACCAGCAGTCATTGGGTTTAAACCTAAACCAGAATCACGAATCGCCTTTTCTACGGCAGGTGCATTAGAAATATCCCACACAGTTACAGACAAAGTCTGATTGTCTGGTGCAGACAACGTTGCAACCTGATTCAAAGGCATTTCAGAACCATACACTGGCACCTTTACACCATCTAATAAATGAACAGAAGCACGTCCTGTGCGTAATCCTGCATATTCATTTTGTAATACTTCCAAAGTTTGGGCTGTTTTTTGTTCTACTTCGGCCTTTAAAGCATCATAATCCATATAAATCTCCTTACTATGATAATTACCTATTGCAAGATTAGCAAAATGATTTGACATTTGGCAAGAAGAAATATAAAATAAATCACACAAATATAAAAGTTTGTTGGGGTTGTAGCTCAGTTGGTAGAGCATTTGCATGGCATGCAAGGGGTCGTCAGTTCGAGTCTGATCAGCTCCACCACATTTTGGTTAAATGAAAATCGTCCAGCAGGGCGATTTTTTTATACACCTTTCGCATAAATAAAAATATCCCCGTTGGGGACATTTCTATTTATGGGGCCCAAAACCCGACACAATTCTAACCCAACACCTGAAAGAAGTGCTTGATTTATCACCATTAATAAATGAGCTATTGTCAGAAATTCGTAAAGAAGACTTGATTTAGAAGTACCTTTTGTTGCCCCATTCGCTAACAGTAAATGCCGGTCCATATTCTGGCTGTATCTTTATCCCATATTGTGTGTGTGCTGCAGCTATTCCATCAAAATATAGCTTCTCTTTTTTCCTTGGTGTTGTTACTTCTATAACATCGTTTCTTTTACGATAATGCATCCCTAGATTATTCTTCATGACAAATCCTTTGTATATGTATAATAGAACAAATAAGCTCTTAGAATTTTGGTTCTAAGAGCTTTTATTATTTAGTTCACATGATTTAACACGGTTCTATTTTTGGTTGAAGTGCTGTAGCTGTTGTATAGTGTTTCAGATAGCACTTATACGCATCCATCTCATCAGCAAACACCCCTAGAACCATTCCTGTGTTTGGTATTATTACTCTATATGCCATTGGTTACCCCTTGTTTATTTTTTTCTGATGTATAACGATATGTTGTTCTGACCGTAATACCAAAATGCTTCGCAATCTGGGAACGGTTGTATTTGCCTATCATAGAACGCAATTCGTCCGCCTGGATTTTGGATAATGAATTTTGACGACCTTTATATTTGCCAGCTTTTTTTGCTTGGGCTACACCCTCTCGAACTCTTTCTAATATAAGGTTGCGTTCTAATTCGCTGATTGCTGCTATGATAGTCATGATAGCCTTATTCAATGGATCTTCTGCATTTGGAGCAAAAGTGAGGTTTTCTTTATGGAATTTTATAGTAACGCCTTTTTTTTGTAAGTCATCCACCAAATCTAATAAATTTTTTACGTTTCTGCACATACGATCAAGCGAATGCACATTGATAATATCTCCTTGACGAACATTATCTAAAAGTTTTTGAAGCTCTGGTCTTTTAACATCTTTACCCGAAGCTTTATCAATATATTCTCGATCACACGGAACTCCCACCAACTGTCTGGCAGTATTTTGGTCTATTGTGCTCACCCTCAAATAATTAAATATCATTACATATCCTTTAGTATGAATTATAACTAATAGGATTATATTTCATAGTATGAAATAAGTCAAGAACAAAGTTATATTTCATACTTTTTGAAATTGAATCTTGGCTATACCCTAATTTCATTGTAGTTAATGTAAAAAAGAACGGTCATTTTTGTGACCGTCTTATTATTTTTATTCACCAACTCGTCTAATTATTTCTAACAAATCAATAATGTCGGTGTATGGAAATTGATTTGGATTATTGTCTGCCGTGGCTTTCCAAGCCTGTGCTAGCCTTTTTGCCTTTTGATAACGGTCCTCAGTCATAAGTTTTATGTCAAATAAAGGCATACCTCTATCGTGATCATATTTTGGTAAAAATTCTTTCAGTTTAGCATGGCAAGCTTTTGCAGTGTTTGGAAAACTCTTATCCATAAAATGTGACAAAGCCCATAACTCTATACACGGATTAGAAATATACAATTTGATCTTCTGGTGTTCTTTCTTACAACTTCTATTATAGGTCTGTACCTTTGTTATCGCTTGTGTTATGTCTATATCAGTTAACACATCTTTGTCTGCAACAACACAAATCATTCTATTGGCAAATCTTTGATTGTTCTGTTGTTTAGAGTGTTCTATAGCAGAATCAATTAAACGATCTAAAGATTTACCACAAACCATACGAGTAACTTTCACCTTGTTTTTAGCATAGGTTTCAGCAAATTTTTCCAAATAATCAGGTTCGGTTCTTCTGCCCTCTGAGAATAAATCCACGAAGAAAACAAAAGGTATCATTACCATTTCCATATCCCCAAAGTAGGTATTGCACCATATCTTCCTTGTAAATAGTCTTTTAACACATTCTTGTCAAAACGTGGGGCAAATTGTTGTAAAGAATACAACTTAGATCTTCCATCGGTGGTTTTTTCAGTAAACCAAATTTGATCTACACGCCACAATTCTTGAGTTAACAGATTGATGTTATGTAAAGTGGTTATTATTTGCGATTGTTGATTAGAATCCATACAGCTTTGTAATAGATAACGAACCATAATCGGATGCAATGAAGAATCGAGTTCATCTATCAACACTATTGCATTTGTTGTTTTCAACAAATAGAAAGCAAGAGATAATTCTATTATCTTTTTTGTACCATCGGATTCCCAATTTATCTCAAAACGTTCATTATTGTGGTACGTATATAATTTCTTGCCAATAAATCTATTGTCTTGACGATCCAAAATAAAGAAATTATAACCGTTTCTAATAAATAAATGATCAGGGACAGCTTGTCTAAAATGAACAGACGCATTAACAACGAGCTCATTGAGTTCACTGCCGTCAACTTTTTCCCATTTGATTTGGGTTATACTAGGGTCAATTTGTTCTAACAATTCTTGCAAATAATCTTTAAAGCCATTTCCTTTTTCCATATAAACATAAAAAGCACTTCCAACCGTAGAATCCAAGCGAACACAAAAAACATGTTGCAACCACTCAAAAATGTCTTGAAATATATTTTGATGAGGCAAATCAGGTTCTTTCAACACATTATCTGTATACAGTTTACTAAGAAACAAGTCTGTTTTTGTAAATTTTCTATTTAAATAATATTGACTATTCGACAGCACACCGTAATCCGATAATTTTTCTATATCGCCGGCAGAACGTTTAAAGACTGTTTTATTATCACAATACAATTCTTCTTTTTCAACAGAAGACAAGTTGCACTCAAGCACATATTTATACAAGTGTTTGTTTTGCCTGAATTCAAGTTCAAACTTTGACACCTTGTCATCATTAGGTATAAAACTGTAATGTGTTTTGTATATGCGGGAAACATTGCCAATAACAATTGCCTCAACAACAAATTGTATTGATCTAATCAAATTTGTCTTTCCAGAGTTGTTTGCCCCATATACACAGGCACCTTTTAAGATTCCATTTTTTACTAATTCTTTGTGTTTTGTGGATTTGCTGGTTTTTTTCAAAGTAAAATCAACACGATCCTTAAACGAAAGAAAATTTTCAACAGAGAAGTTTACTAACATTTTTGTTCCTCTTGCACTATTATATTAAACCATCTCCGCCCCGTGTCAAGCATTTTTTCGTAAAATTTATAGTTTTTACTATTGTTTTTCATATTATTTCAATAAGATTTTGTGATTTTTTCGTAAAATCCAACATCTTTTTGCTTGACTAAGAAGCGGTATTTTTGTATCATCCATCTATCTGAAAAAGTGATTTTTTGGATAATAAAAAACCTGATGCGGTAACATCAGGATATAAAAGAAGCAAGTTACACTTGCCACATAGTTCATGACTACGTGTGGTATTATACCACAACTCCCTAGGGGTTGGCAAGTTGTAATTTTACATTAACAACAAAAACCTTTATGGGGGTATTATAATGAATAACAAGTACAACATAATAAGAAACGCAATAGAAAACAAGCAACAAGTCTTTGGCAAATACCTTGGGCGTTACAGAGAACTATGTCCGCATGTGTTAGGGTACACTAACGGCAAAGCACAGGCGTTGTTTTATCAATTTGGTGGCGAGAGCAATTCCAGACCAATTGAAGACGGCTCACCCAACAACTGGCGTTGCATGGAACTCGATTTGCTGGAAATTAATTGTGTGCGTAATGGTGAGTGGCATACCGCAAACAATCACGAATTTCCACAACACTGTGTTCACAATGTAGACATTGAAGTGCGTTTTTGAAACCAATCCCGCAAAAGCGGGATTTTTTTACATCTTAGTTGCAAAACACTCGTCAAATGCAACCTTATATCCAACCCATACGGTGAAGGAATCTGTCCACTGTTGTCTGTCGGACTTGCATCGTTTTTGCTATGCGGTACCTGGTAAACCCTAAATCCAGCATTTGTTTTACTTTCTTTGCATTTCTGGATAATTTAAGTTTCTTGGATTGGGCAGACAATGGCCGCCCCAACTTTTTACCGGTGGCTCGTATGTTTTCCAATGAACACTTTGTGCGTTGACTGATAAGCTGGCGTTCTATCTCCCCTGCAAGCGAGAAAGAAAATGCTAACACCTTGCTTTGTATATCATTTCCCAGACGATAGTTTTCTTTAACGGTCCAAACCTGGCAATCTTTGTTCAGACATGTTTCCAATATACGCATTACCTCCATCATTGATCGTCCAAGTCTGGATATTTCAGTTGAGATCAATATGTCGTTTGGTTGTAATTCATCCAATAATTGTCCAAGCCTCCTTTTATTCAGTGGTTTTCGTGAAGATATAGTTTCTTCTACCCACCTGTTTATTGTTATATTATTTCGCTTTGTAAATTGTTCTAATTCATATTTTTGATGTTGTAGCGTCTGTTTCGAACTACTAACCCTAAGATACCCTACCACTGCCATTTTATAACCCCTTGTTTTTATATAAATTAGTCCTTTTTAATAGAACATTTT
>CAJONJ010000017.1 GCA_905236005.1 uncultured Alphaproteobacteria bacterium | reverse complement strand
TCCAATTTTACAATCATGGCCAACGTGTGCATTAACCATAATCTGACAATCATCACCAATTTCTGTTCCATCTGATGCGGGTGTCCCAGAATGAATTGTTACATATTCACGAATTTTACATCTTTTGCCAATACGCAACCCAGTCATAGCAGATTCATCCTGCCACTTTAAATCCTGAGCCATTTCACCCAACACAGCAAACGGATATATGACAGAAGCATCACCAATTGATGTTTTACCTGATATAACAACATGCGACTTCAATTCAACCCCATCCCCTAAGACAACATCAGAACCAACAATACAAGACGGTCCGATTTTACAATCGTTTCCGATAACTGCCCCAGGTTTTATTGTTGCACTAGAATCTATTAAACAAGCCATTTTGTACCCTTTGTTGCATTATTGTCTAATATTTTAGAGAAAATATCACGAAATTATATTCAATAAATATAACCGATTATAACAACCGCAAAAAATCTGTGGTTTTCATTTTACTTGGAATAAATGTTAAGTACATAACACCCAATGCACTGATAATCGGACAAATCATCAATACACCAGACAATATCAACACCCAAGCCCACGAATATTTAAACATAGTATCTGGAATTTTGTTACTGTGATACACCAGCAACATTTCTAACAAAGACAACGAACATAATAATCCCAAAAATACAGGAACAGATTCCGTTGCAAAAAACAAAATTGTCGCCAACAAAGTTACAATTCTAAACAACCACCTTAATTTTATAAACGCACTTTGACGTATTTTACCACGTGGCTTAACATATTTTGTAACCAAAGACGTTACAACAAAAAAGCCTGTAACAATAACACCCAACAAATGCACCATTGTTAAATGCCCCAATTGTCCAAATCTAAAATATTCTGGTTGCATCAATATCAATACAGTCATCATTCCAAAAATCAAATCAACCAACGTAAACCAAGATGCGTTTCTGTTTATACGACAACCAACAATCAGTCCACAAATCACAGCACTGATTTGTAATAAAATGCCGTACCAATTCATCATACCAGATGTAATTGCCCCCAACAGCAATACAAATAACAATATCCAACCGATTTTTTTACTGCGTATCTGATTCAAATATTTCAATCTGACAACACCATTTGCCACAACAACCATTGATAAAAACAAAACCAACCCGACACCCAAAGGCAGTAAGGAAATACCGTCACGTATTACCGCATAATTTCCACCAAATAATAACATCCACAACACCAAAGCACCCGCAGACCAAAAGCCAGTTTTGATTTCAGCATCCTGATTATTCCAACCAAATCGGGTCCCAATGTCATAACCGTACAAATAAACAATAAACAACAAAGGCACAGTCAATAATGCCACAACAAAAAAGAACGGATTCAACAAAGCCGCATTATTAAAAGAACTGATTGCTGTGCTTGCTATAAAAATATTATCAAACATTTTCTTGCCTTATGCTTTTTTTCCATTATGATATAGACATGTCAGAAAAACAAGAAAATTTTACATTATTAAATGGTCATGTAATTATGAAACGCAGTATTTACAACCCAACATCTGATGCTGTGTGGTTGGCTGCTTACGTTCCAATCAAAGCTAAAAAAATTCTGGATATAGGTATCGGAACGGGCGGAATTTCTTTGTGTTTATTATACAGAAATCCAACAGCCCAAATTACAGGTATTGATACATCAACAAATATGTTGGATGCTTGCAAAATCAATATGGAATTAAACGGCAGACACATAAATCTGGTCAAAGCCGATATAAAAACATGGTCCACAACAGAAACTTTTGATTTAGTTGTCACCAATCCACCATATTTTATGGGAACCCCTGGCAATACCGGGGCACACCATACCACAGATATTTCAGTTTGGGTTAAACGCAGTATTGCACGTGTTAAACCCCAAGGATATTTTTGTATTATTTCTGATGCACTAACCACAGACACAATAATATCTGTATTAAAAACAAAACATTTTGGAGATATACAAATTTTCCCGTTATTCAGCAAAAAACATACTGCTGAACGGGTTTTAATCAGGGCAAAGCTGGGCGTAAAAACAGGGGCCAGTATATATTCTGGAACCAATATGAATAACGAATCTATTTTACGGTCTGGCTTGACTATTGACGAATGGTTGGCTACACTTAGATAACTATGATAAATTTTATAACAAGATATTTTTCATCTTTTTGGGAATTGCTGACTGCACCATTCCGGGCCGTGTGGCGTGGTATATCTGCTTTGTTTCCGCCACGTGATTGCACAGTAATGGATACCCCAGATGGACGTGTTCATACCTATCAACAAAGCAGTTTTTGGCGTTTTGCAAAATTTTGTATGTTTTTCACGATGTCCATATGGGCAGCATGGTCAACATATGTATATGTATATCATAGACCTTTGTTACAAAAACGCACTCAACAACTGGAACAAGCACGTAACCAACATTATCGTCAAATGTCTGATTTAAAAGTTTATTTAAAAAAATATAATGAATTGACACGCAGTCTGACTATCACAGACGATAAAATATTAAAAGCAGACAAAGAAAAATTATCTGATTCAGAAAAAGACAATTTATTAAACACTAAATCCAAAATATCCGGGGAATTAGATTTTCTGCACACCAGAATAACAGAAATGATGGAAGACGAACATTACACACCAGAATTTGAAAAAATATCCGAAATGTCTTTGGAATTTGAATTGGTCAGAAACGAAAACGATACCATTAAACAACAAAATCAACAAATTACAGAATCATTTAATGAAATTGCTGATGCAGACCAGCAAATTGTAGATACTGTATCTAAATTAACTTCAGATAATATCGCAGATTTAAGAAAACAATTAAAACGCATCAATACAAACATTACCAAACTGGGATTGAACGAAAGCAAACTGATTGAGAAAGCAAACGATTACACCAGTCCTTTTATAGGTGCTGCATATAAACCTATTGAAACCAAGAAAAATACAAATATAAAATACAAAAAAATCGCCAAAGATATTGAACAGTGGCATGGATTAAACCGTTTAACACAAATGTTACCTTTGGGGACTCCTGTATCTAAGACTGTTATAACGTCACCTTTTGGAACACGCAATGACCCATTTACAGGCAAAATAAAACAACACAAAGGTATTGATTTTTCTGGCAAAATAGGAACAGAATTATATGCTGTTGCCCCAGGACGTGTTATATCAGCAGGTGACAGAATAGGATATGGAACAACAGTTGAAATAGATCACGGATTAGGATTCACAACTTTGTATGCCCATTTATCAAAAGTTATGGTGTCACGTGGCGACGGGGTGCGTCCTGGCACTGTGGTTGGACTAGGTGGTTCATCAGGTCGTTCTACTGGTCCACATTTACATTACGAAATCAGATACAAAGGAACACCATTTAACCCAATAAATTTTGTAAAAGAATAAGGAAGGACAAAAACATGCTAGCATTCACAAACGCAGATGAAAAAAAATCACCAACTATAATCGGGGCAGGTTGCAATCTGGATGGCAACATAACAACAGACCACACTGTTCAAATTCACGGTGTCGTCAAAGGAAATATCACCGCCGAAACATTGGTAATTGGACGTGGTGGGGTTGTCCATGGGGACGTTAAAACACAAACATTATTTTTGCACGGGGCTTTGAACGGTAATGCCACAGTCAACGTAGCAAATGTGTTTGCTAATGCTGAAATGGTGGGAACATTATCTTATAACACTTTGAATATTACATGCAATACTGGTTTGGATTGCAAACTATCAAAACGAAAGGACGAATCAAAATGAACAAACAAAACATGACTGTATATTTAGCAGCAGATCATCGTGGAGTGGGGCTGAAATTATACCTGTATGAAATGTTGATGGCAGATGGTTATACTGTTGTAGATTTAGGAACACATGATTTAAATACCCCCGTAGATTTTCCAGATATTGCTGCTGTTCTAGCTGACAAAATGCTGGACAAACCTGAATCCAGAGGAATTTTAATTTGCGGAACTGGGGCAGGTATGGAAATCGCAGCCAACAGATATCGTCACATACGTGCTTCACGTTGCGAAAGACCTGAACAAGCTCGTGATGACCGTTTTCACGACGATATTAACGTATTAGCTTTGGCAGCAGATGATATAGACATAGAAGTTGCCTTTCTGTGTGCACAATCGTTTTTAGAAAGTCCATTTGATAATTGTGAAAAACGTATTCGTCGAATACAAAAAATATCTTAAAAAAGCTCTGTTTTTTAACAGAGCTTTTTTTATTTAACACTCTGTCTAACTTTTTCAAGTATTTTGATTGTATCTGTGCTGACAATATGTTGCTTGTTAGCGATAAAATCTGCTTTTTTGACTTGTTTACCAGATATACCAAATTGTTTATACATACTTTGAATCATCTGAGTATTCTTGATATACGAAGAATGTTCTATAACAGATACAATATCATACACTAATGAATCTATTTGTGCACGTGTTTCTGGATTTGCATTTACATATGCCCCATATTCTTTAAATAACACTTGGTTAAAACTGCTGACACAACCTTTGGTTATTATGATACCAGCATTAAAAGCATCCCTAATATCTTGTAATGTAGCATATTCATTAACAACCAATAACTCGTAGATACGATATGGATTATTCATACAAGGCAAAAATTCCTTAATCATTTTGTATCTTGTTTCACCATTTAATAACAACACCAAAAAATGAATCATATCATTATAATCAACATCAACCCACCAAGTTTTTTGCGCTTTCTTTATAAAACCTGTTTTAGCACTTTTGAATATATCCATTAAATCATTACACGGAAGCTTTTTTGTCGGGTTTTCACGTATTATTGATTCTAAAATCTCTACTATTTTATCCAAACGATTTGAACCGCAGGTATCCCACACTGCCATCAATTTATTTACCGCTTCTAAGAAAACAAAATCTTTGTCTGAATATGGTTTTCGGACATAATATGTAGGCTTTTCTGCATTTTGTTTTATTTCAGATTTATTCATTTTATATTTCCTTTTTTCTTTTGGCTGCGTGTAATATAGCCAAAAAAATTAAAATGTCAAGTTTTTTTAATATTTTTTTACGACATAACAAAAACCACCCAAAAACAGGGTGGTTTTCTATAATTATTTTTTAACAACAAAATTAACTAATTTCTTTGGAACAACAATTGTTTTTATAATTGTAGCACCATTTAATTGACGTTCTGCTGCTTTTTTGGCTGTTTCTATTAAATCGTTTTCTGCAATATCCACGGGCACCACAAAATCGTTTGCACGCTTACCATTTACAGAAACAACGATTGTCATATCTGATTTAACCAATTTAGATTCATCATACTTTGGCCATGGTTCAAAGACCAAAATATCTTTGTGTCCCAATTTTTCCCACATTTCTTCAGTCAGGTGAGGGGCAAATGGGTTCAGCAATTGAATCAGGATTTCGTATGCCTTGCGTGGCATTTTACCGCCCGGAAATTCATTGATAAATTCCATCATCGCAGAAATAGAAGTATTAAATCCAAGATTTTCAAGACGTTCTGTTACATCTGCAATTAACTGATTAACCAATCTATCTTGTTCTGGTGTTAATTCATCATCTGTTAAATTATCAGAAAATGCCTCAACACGTTTCAAGAATCTTTGAACACCCGCCAGTGCACCCTCAGTCCAAACAGAATTACTTCTCCATGGCCCCAAAGATACAATAGTTACACGACCAGCATCTGCACCAACTCTGTCTAACAATTCAGCAGTCATAAAACCATTTCCAAGCGATTTAGACATCTTACGGCCATCACTACCTAAGATTAATCCTTGTGCTGTACGTTTTGCATATGGTTCCGGTGTATTAACCAAACCTAAATCAAACAATACATGATGCCAAAATCTTGAATAAATCAAATGACGCGTATTATGTTCATGTCCACCATTATAATGCGTCACAGGCATCCATTTTTCCATTTGTTCACGCGAACAAAATTCTTTGTCATTTTTTGGATCAAGATATCTTAAATAATACCAAGAAGAACCAGCCCATTGCGGCATAGTATCTGTTTCACGTGTAGCAGGCCCGCCACACACAGGGCAGATTGTATTCACCCAATCTGTTGCACGTGCCAAAGGACTTTCACCTTCATCAGTTGGACGATAATCAGTCATATATGGTTGCAGCAGTGGTAGCTGGGATTCCGGAACAGGTTGCCACCCACATTTTTCACAATAAACAAGTGGAATAGGTTCACCCCAATACATTTGACGTGAAAAACCCCAATCTTTTAACTTATATTTTATTGTGCCACGTGCAAATCCATGTTCAGAACCATATTTAATAGCAGCGGCAATCGCATCTTCTTTGCCCATGCCGTTTAAGAAATCAGAATTGATGTGTTTGCCATCACCTTCCCATACTTTGTCTGGTTCACCACCAGCCAACACAGGTATAATTTCTAAACCAAATTTTTTTGCAAAATCCCAGTCTCTAGAATCATGTGCCGGCACTGCCATAATCGTTCCATACGCATAATCAGCCAATACATAATCGGACGTAAATACAGGAATTTCTGTATTAGTAAACGGATTAATAGCTTTGATACCTTTTAATTCAACACCTGTCTTTTCTTTTGTGACATCGGTTCTTTCAATCTCGGTTTTAGCCGCAGACTCTTTAATATATTTTTCAACTTCGTCTTTGTTTGTTATGCGACCTGTATCCAACCATTTACGCAACAATTTATGTTCTGGAGCAATAACGCAGAAAGTCACACCGAATATAGTATCAACACGTGTTGTATAAATAGTCATAACATCATCACCAACACGAAAGTCTACATCAGCACCATGAGATTTACCAATCAAGTTTATTTCATCTTTCTTGATTCTGTCTTCAAAATCTATATCTTTCAACCCATCTAGTAATTTTTCAGCATACTTAGATAATGCCAAATTCCACTGTAATTTTAATTTCTTTTCAATAATACCGTGGCAACGCGGGCATTTATTATCCTCTAATTCTTCGTTTGTAAATGTGGTTCTACAATTTGGACACCAATTCATAGGCAATTCAGATTTATACGCTAATCCTGCCTTGAAAAGCTGTAAAAACAACCACTGAGTCCATCTGATATAATCTGGATCAGATGTTGCAAAACGGCTGTTTGGATCAACAGACCAGCCAGCTCTATCCATAGTTTCCGAATAAGATTTTCTTAAATCTTCAACTATATCAGCAGGATGTTTACCAATTTTTGTAGCATAGTGTTCAGCAGCAATTCCCAAAGAATCAAAACCCATTGGATACAAAACGTCGTATCCTTGGTGACGGCGAAAACGTGCCAACATGTCTATCCCCGAATAATCAAACATGTGTCCAGCATGAAATCCTGCACCAGACAAGAAAGGAAATTCCACCAACAAATAACATCTAGGTTTTGAACCATCGTTTTTTGGTGTAAATGCGTTTTCATCACGCCAACGTTTTTGCCATTTGGCTTCACGTTCCTTTATTTTCTGCATATCATCTGACATATTTTTTCCTTTTTTGTTTTTCGGGTTTTTAAATTGGTTTATTACATAATAAACCTGTCGCACGATTTTATATTGAATTCCTTGAAAAATCAAGCAATTTATAGAAAAAAATAGGGCGGTTATTATTCAAAACAACCGCCCCAAAGCCATAAATTCAAATCAGCAATTTATTTAACAGAACAATCGTATTCACCGAAAACACCATTCATAGCTTTGCCAGTCATAGATATTTCTAAATCTTGACCGTTTAATTCAACACGCAAAGCCACAGTATGTTCTGGATTAGATGACCATGTTATATGGCTGTCGTATTCTAAATCTGCACCGACATAACCACGATAGACTTTCAATTTTGCAAAATCAGCATCTGTGATTTTTAAATTAAATACTTTGGTTCCAGCTGTAACAATTGCATGATTGGCATATAATGCGATATCAGCTTCAAAAGCATTACCTTTGTTATCTGAACATATTACATCTTCTTGTAAATAAACTTTATTTTGATCAATCGCAGGTTGTTGTTTTGAATTAGAATAATCACCAAACACCCATCCACCAAACACAAAAGGAACAGATAACAAACTGCCCATTAAAAACAATGAACCAAATATTATGTTTCCAGGTTTATCAGTCTTATTTATTGTCAAATCTAACAAATCAAAGAACGCCCAAATCATTGATATAATGATACCAAACAGGGTCAAATCTAATAAAATAAAGCAAATTCCTTGAAAAATCTTGCGTTGTGCAAATTTATGGGCCCCCACAAAGCCGAACAGGGCACACAACAATATTAAACGTGCATTATTATTATCAAACCAAGACACACTGTTCGTCTTGACGTTTTTTATTGCTTTTCTTTTTGATTTTGGCATTTTCTCTTCTCCTTGTTTATTTTTTTAACTGTTGTGATGTGTATTATATCACAAAAAACGACAATTTAAAATAAAAAACATGCCCTGCTATAAAAATATTATGTATAGTTACAAAGCAGGGAACCGAACCATAAAAAACACCTATAAACGTACAAATCACTAAACAGCACCCAAAAACATGTTTTTTACATAAAACAAACACAATAAAAAACCATTTTTACGTAAAAATATCAAAAACATCAAAAAAAATTAAAAATTTAAAAAAAATTGATTAAAAAACACGCTAAAAAGAATCGTCGCAAAGCCGCAGAAATCCGCCTTTTTTACACTTTTTTTCAACACAAAGAACAGGGTGAAAACCGCAAAAATCCGGCACAAAACACAGTTAAATTACCCCACCATAATAAACACTATTTTTGAACAATCAATTTTCAGCGACACAAACCTATAATTATATGATTTGCATCAACCAAATCGCTGAAAATTGATCAGCCAAAAACACAACAATATAATCAATAATAAACAGCAAAAATCTCAGCGAGCTGAGCATATAAATATATGATTAAAAACATTTATCTGGCTGAAAATTCAAATACAAATTTTATAATGGCAATAAAAAAAATATGTAGCCACAAGCCAAACTATAAAATATTGTTAAATTGATATATGCATTTGCAATAAACAAATAAATGTTAAATATTTATATTATGTATACGTTTGCCACAAGCAAACTATACATAATATACATTATCCGCCTTTTATATTTACTTATTTTCCCCTGTTTTTAATTATTTCTGGTGGAACGGGTGTTTATATGATATAATTCCCACCGTTCAAATCAAAGAGAAAGGATTCAACACATGTCAACCAAACATGAAATGTCTGTCCCGACAGCTGTGCGGATATTACGTATATCGCAATTCTGCCAAGAATTTATGCCGATAATCCCTATTATCATTTTGATTTACACTCACAAAGGCATTACTGTTGGTGATTTCTTTCTTATTCAAGGAATTTTCCGTCTGGCTGCGTTTTTATTTGAAATACCATCGGGCTATTTATCAGACAGATTTTCCCGTCGCCACGTTTTAATTTTAGGTGCAATCATTCACGTGGTTGCCTGTGCAGAATTGGCATTAGCATACGGTTTTTGGCAAATAATATTGGGTGAAGCCCTGTTTGGCATTGCTGGTGCCCTATTTTCTGGCACTTTTGAAGCATACACATACGATTTATTAAAACGCAACCACACACAAAAGCATTTTTTAAAAGAAATGGGGTCTATTTCAACATGGGCGGCAACTGCATCATTCATAGCAACAATAATTGGCCCACAAATATATCAATTCACAGGTGGTAATGGCCCCCCGCTGTTCTGGATAACTGGTGGATTTGGTTTGTTGCAGACAATATTATTATTTATGGTTCCTGAATTAACAGAAGTTGTTCGCAAAAAACAAAAGAACAAAAGTGCATTTATGGATGCGATTGGGATAACGTATAACACTATGAAAAATCCAAAATTACGTAATTTGATTATATTTCCTGCCCTGTTTGCAGCATTTACAATCACATTATTTTGGATGGTTCAAACAATCATGGGGTTATCACATATTCCAGTTTGGTTATTTGGTTTTTATGTTGGGTTCAATCATTTTGCCAGAATATTTTCCGCCAAGTACGCATACAAAGTATGCAATAAATTTGGGGAAATGACGACATCTATGCTGTCAATATTGACATTGACAATTGGTATAACGATGGGTTTTGTTGCATTGTATGCACCAAATATGACGATTGTATATATTGCAATTGCAATTATGGCATGCACCCCAGCGATTCAGAAAATGAACAGTTTGCAATATAACACTTTGATTCATCACGACATAGAATCCAACGAACGTGGCACAGTATTATCCACACGTGCGATGGTATCTACGTTGTTGGGTGCAGCAATGTTATCAGTCACAAAATATTTATATGATTATTTTGGTGCAGAAATAACCCTGTTGACACTATTATTTGCCACAGTATTATTGATGATATCTTTAAAGCAAACCCGCAAATATTTGTGTTGCATCAAACAACCACAGAAAACAAAATAAAAACTTTGTTTCAAAAAAATCTGAATACATATTAAAAACAACACCGCACAAATATGCGGTGTTGTTTTTGTTGTTTATATTCTGAAAATTATTCAGCAACCTCTTCTGCCGGTGCTGACTCTTCTGCATTTTCATTAGCTGGTGCCGACTCTTCTGCATTTTCATTAGCTGGTGCTTCTTCTGCTGGTGCTTCTGCTGCTGGTGCTTCTGCTGCTGGTGCTTCTGCTGCTGGTTCTTCTGCTGCTGGTGCTTCTGCTGCTGGTTCTTCTGCTGCTGGTGCTTCTGCTGCTGGTGCTTCTGCTGCTGGTGCTTCTGCTGCTGGTGCTTCTGCTGCT
>CAJONJ010000016.1 GCA_905236005.1 uncultured Alphaproteobacteria bacterium | reverse complement strand
TTCTGGTGCCGGTTGTCGGACTTGAACCAACGACCCTCTGATTACAAATCAGATGCTCTACCAGCTGAGCTAAACCGGCAATGCAAGCCATATAATATATGTATTTCATAAATATTTCAAGTAAAAAATGATAAAAAACTTGCTTTTCTTAAAAACAAATGAAAAATATATGTTAATAAACAACAAAAACAGGATATAAACATGGTGAAAATACCAGAACTTTTAGCACCAGGTGGCACTTTGGATGCTTTTAAAACTGCGATTTTATATGGTGCAGATGCGATTTACGCTGGGTTGCCTGGGTTTTCTATGCGGGCACGTGCAAAAATTACTGTTGATGAAGTAAAACAGGGTATTGATTTAGCACATCAACATGGCAAAAAGGTTTATTTAGCTTTTAATTTGTTTGCTCATGACCGTGATTATGAAAATATGCCACGTGTATCCGAAGTTTTAAATTATTTAAAACCTGATGCTTTAATCGTGTCAGACCCTGGTGTTATTATGTGGGTGCGTGAAAATCATCCTGATATTCCAATTCATATATCAACTCAGGCGAATATTTGTTCAGCTGCCAGTGTGCGTTTTTGGCAAAATGCTGGTGCTGTGCAGTGTGTTTTGGCACGTGAAGTATCACATAATGAATTTAAATCTATACGCAAACAGTGTCCGGATATTGGGTTAGAGATATTTATTCATGGTGCGATGTGTATGTCTTATTCTGGGCGGTGTTTATTATCTAATTATATAACAGGTCGGCCATCTAATCGTGGTGCATGTGCTCAGTTATGTCGTTGGAAATATGATGTAATTTTGCGTGAACATGACACAGGTATAGAAATGCCAATTGAAGAAGACGAACGTGGTGCATATATTATGAATTCCAAAGATTTGTGTTTAATGCCACGATTAAAAGAAGTTATAGAATCATCACCAGATTCTTTGAAAATAGAAGGTCGTAACCGCAGTGAATATTATGTTGGGTCTGTGGTTCGTGCATACAGAAACGCATTAGATGCCTACGCGGCTGACCCAGATAATTTTGACTCAGCACCATTTATGAATGATTTAAATGTGCTGGAATCACGTGGTTATACCACTGCATTTTTTGATGGGCCATTACCAGCTGAAGCACATGATTACGAACGAACACGTTCTGAATCAGATTGGCACGCAGCAGGTGTAATAACCAATGTTGATAAAAATAACATTACATTGGAATTACGTAATGAAATTAAAACAGGTGACACAATACATTTTATATTGCCGCACACAACAGACAAAGTTTCTGTGGTAATGGATGAAATTATCAATGCTAAAAATGGGGAACTGTTACCAAAAATGTCTGCGGGACAAAAAAATTCAATATTAATACCAATATCTAAAATACCATCAAAATATCAAGATAAATTTGTTCCGTTGGTATTGGCATATAAACATAAATAAAAATGCCCAAACGGGCATTTTTATTATTGTTCAGTTTCTGGCACCACAGACATATCTGCGATTTCAAAATATTCGTTATATTTGTTTAAATAACGAGTACCTGTGGCACAGTAAAATTTTAACAAATATTCATCGTATTCACGCATAGCTGTTGTCCAACGGTCAACAATTTCAGCCTGTGCACCCTGATATCCACTGAAACCACCTAATGCACCACCTGCGGCGGTTCCCAGCATGGTGGCCTTTGCACGTGCTTCGTTATTCAAATCAATTATGGAACCATCTTGGGCATTGCGTGCAGCTGGTTCAAAACTGACAGATTGGTTAAGTTTGTTACCAACAGTGTTATCTGATTTGCGTTCGTAATATATTACCCCTGGATTTTTCTTTAATTTATCAAAATCACCAACTTTGTATCCCAATGGTTTGGTCGGCAAATCCTTTTTAAACACTGCGTATGCTGCCCAATCTTCGCTATATTTTTTTCCTTGCCCTTTAAAAAGCTTTTCTACATTTTCTTCCGTACAGGTACTGGCACTATATGTTGAACCACCATCTGTTTCTTTGCAAATTGCACCGTCTATAGAGTCCCAATCAGTTATTTTTTCAATACTTTTACCGTTAATTGTTAAATCTATAAAATCGTAAGATGTACAGCTAAATTGATCGTTGTTTTTATTACATGTATATACAGTGGTACCGCCTTTTGTCATATAAACGGTTTCTGTATCAGTAGCTTTATAAGCACGTCCAGGAACACAATCCATTTCTTCTGATTTATCACCAACTTTTACTGTACATTTTGTTGTTCCCAAGACACTTTCCGAAGACATTAAACCAGCCGCCATGTTTCCAGCCAACATACCAGCTGTTGCACTGGCAGCAGTTGATTTTATCGTGTCGCCCGCAACTTTTCCGGAATAACTGCTGGCCGCCATTAAACCCGCAGCTCCCGCAGCCCCCGCAGCTGTGGTTAATAATTGCATTTTGCCAGTTCCCAACAATTTATCATCGTCTTTTTTCTTTGGACCCAGCATATTTCCAGCCAATCCGCCAATCAAAGCAGCCGCAGCAATCTTGATTCCTGCGTTGTGTTTTTGTTCTTTGTTTAATGCTTTTTCAGCATCTTTCATTGTTGGTGGTTCGTCTGCTGGCAATTCAACATTTGACAGTGCTACTTCGTAACCCTCTTCTGGAAACATATCAATATTGCAACGCATCGCATCACCAGCAGCCACAGTCGTTGTAGCCAATATACTTTTTGTTTCTGCATCAACCAAATTTACAACAGCAATGCATTGTGGTTTTTGATTTTTACGAATACCAGATTGTGGAATTCCCCATTTAAAAACACCGTTTGGATAAATCATAGAACATCTTTCCAAATCAGATATTTTAGTATCAGATTTATTTTCTGTAATTGCTCTGGCTAATTTTTCGTCTTCTACCGCCACAGGTAAATCCACAGTTGCACTGGCTGGCTGAACAGCCGCTGCAGCCTGAGCATCTAAATATGCCTGTTGTTCACGAATAATATTTACCTGGTTATACGCATCTGCATAAGCTTTTACACCTCTGGAATCAGCAAAAGCTGCATCTGACATACCAGAAAAACAGGCCACCAGTGCAGAAAACAAAGTTATATTACATGTTTTGGTTTTCATTTGCTCTCTCCGCCACAATATGTTGCCCAAGACTAGAATTCCAGTCTTAATCTGACACCAACATCAACATTTGATAATCTGCCACTTTCGGTCCAATTAGTATAGTGGAAAACACTGTCGTATGGTGCTTCGTATTCGCCACCAGCACCGTCACTTAACCATTCTGTCTGTGATACCACCACAGAACCAGATGTTTTGACTTTTCCTAAGTTAGCATATCTGATAAAGAAATCTATTTTCAATCCGTCGTTCATATCAGTTGTTACACCAGCTTCTAATGCAAAAGCCAACTGTTCCATTGTGCCACCATTATGATAACTGTAAATATCGGACACAGCAGTCAAAAATCCTGCTTGAACACTGCCAGGTCCCAGATTACCAGTTTCATCATAAAAATGATTATCAAATACAACATAATCAGCAATTGTATTCAAAGATAAACCAACACCAGCCCCAATATATGGACGTAATGAACCACCAGCTAAATATCCAGTTACATCATCAACATTATAATAAACATTTAACATTGTTGCATTTGATGTAATTGCACCACCGCTGACAGACGCATCTGTAAATCCATCACCAGTAGATGTTTGAACATTGCTGGCATATGATGTGCCAGAATAACGTAAATACGAAAAATCTATACGAACATCACTGTTTATCGCAGCACCCACAGAAACCTGTAATGGCAATACAGAATCATGTTGTAAATCAGATTCACGGAACGATCCAGGTGCTAAAAATGCATCTGCTTCCCCAGCATAATCCGCGGACATTGTGCCTGAAACCATAGTGCTGTAACCAGCAGACAAACCAATATACAAACCACTGTCAGATAATCTGTCATAATCTGCTGATTGATAATATTGACGACCTGCATTTGTAGCAGAAGACCCCACACGTGGCAAAGCCCCAGTTACACGATTTGGATTTGTTGCAGCCACCATCGGACGCCCATTTACAGCAGACGCAGCAGCCAACTGATTTGGCATAATATTCGTGCGTTGTCCAGTAATTTGCCCCATTTGCATCATTGGTTGGGCAGCATATCTGACCGGCATACCATTATTCACATATTGTGGATTGATTGCATATCCCTGACGTGCAAGTTGTGTTGGATTATACACAGGATACGCAGCATTTGCCATCAATGGCAATGACGACACAATTCCTGTCAAAACCGCAATAAATCTGACCTTTCCCATCTGAATAGATTTCCTTTGTTTGACATTATATCACAAATTCAAATATAAAAAAAGCATTAAAAATAAAATTAAATAAAAAAATTGCCCACCGTAAAGATGGGCAAATTGTCCAATATAAAGTTATTTTTTATGTTAAATTAGAATCTTGCGTTCATACGAACACCCAATTCCATTTTGACATCTGTTCCATTTTGAGATTGAGTATGTGAATCATCAAATGTGTATTCGCCGAACAAAGTCCATTGAATAGAATCTGTCATTTGATAAGCAACACTTGCTTTCAAGATAAATTCATCCCAACCATCGTTCATGTCTTTTGTGGCTTCCAATACGGCAGCTTTATAGATAGAATCTGGAACGTATGTGTGAATGCTTTTTACACCATTGTCAGCATGTTGAACATATTCAAACCCAAATCCAGAAGACCAAGCTGCATTGAATTGATACAATGTATCCAAACCAGCAGTTACTTCACGTGTAGATTTCAAATCAACACTGATTTCATCTGGAAAACCAGCCATTTTTAAACCTGGATGTTCAATTTTGATTTCATTGTTATGATTTCCGAATGTTTGCAACATTTCTACGTGTGCAGCCAATGTGAAATCATCCCATGTTTTACCAAATCTAGCACCACCAATTACACCCCAACGACCGTTGGAATAATTTTTGTAATTAAATCCGGTTGGTGTATAAGAGCCTTTCATTGGTGTAACACCAGACATATATGCATCAGCATATAAATCTAAAATAAAGGTGTCATCTTCAGTCATTGCACGGTATGTTAAACCTAAACGACCACGATGCATACCTTTGCGGTTGATATCACCGTCTTTTGTGTAACCTAAACGGCCATGTATGTCCAGACGATCTGTGATACCATATCCGAAATCTTCTGTGAAACGCCATACTGGAAATTCTGTTTTTCCGTCAGCACCCTTTGCAACCAATGCTGCTGTATGATCTGTTTCTTTGTACATAATACCGATACCAGTTTTAGAATAAAAATCCCCTTCTAATGGCATATAAAGTGGATTTTCTAAGTTTGATGCCAATGCACCAGTTGAAATAACAGATGCTGTTGCTGCAATCAAACCTTTCAAAGTTTTTTTCATCCAATACTCCTTTGTTGTTTGATGAAATAACCAACCCCCATTATTGGCAAGATTGGTGTTATATCCACACCACCCATTCTTGGCAATAGTGTGCTTTGCGATATAACAAACACATTGTTATATAGAATATGAAATAAGTCAAAAAATAAATTAACTTGACAATGCACTTGAAATATGTCAGTCAAATCCTATATAATTGAAAGAACAAGAAAAATATAAGAAAACCAAGAGTTTAAACATGATTGATAACAAAAATTTTGATAAAAACCTGGCAGACCAACAACAACTGAAACAGGCTTTTACTAAAATGTATAATTCTTTGGCAACATTAAATTATTGTCGTGGTGGCAGTGGTGGCATGGCACAACAGACAGCTTTGGAACAAATGACTTCTTTTGTAAAAAACAGAGCTAAATATGGTGATGCTATTGATGTGTTTGTAGAACAATTGAACGCAAACAACCGTAAAATTATGTCTGAACACATCATGAAAAGCAGTTTTTCAGATGAAGTTTGTACGGATGCTGTGGCAGCAAAAGAGTGGGGTATTTCTGCGGTTGATGAACTGAGAACAGGAATAAAAATTTTTACATATGTTTATGAAAAATATCATCCTGTTTCCAAAAATACAAAAAGAAATGATTTAGCAGCTCAGATTATTAAATTGGTCAAAGATAAAACAATCAAAGGACTATAGGAACATAGTATATGAATATAGAACTGGAAAATATTTTTGCAAAGATATCAGGTGAAAACATAGATAATATATCTTTGCGTGTTATCCGTGATACTGACAAAGCCCAGGTAAATTTGGCACTGAATGAAATGTTTTCCGGTTTGTCTTTGTTGGAATGGATGAATAAAATCACGTTGGCAGATGCATGGAAAATTGCTATGGATAAATTACGTGATTATATTTTTTCAATCACAGAACAAACATATATTGTGGATTACTTGCGACATGCTGTGTTTGATTTCAGACATAAAACATTAAATGATTTACAATCCAGTATTCATGCAAATGAATTTATTCAATATCCATCTAGTAAATACCCAGAACTGGAAAAATCTGCACGTATAAAAATTCAAAAGGGTATAGACATTATTCAAAATTTATTGGCACAACCTGCATATAAACACCCGGTAAAAAATAACACAAAAACAGCAGTGCGGGCTAATATGATGCAACGTACCAAAGAAATTGAACGAGAATACGAACGTGAACGTGTAAAAAAATAAAAATGCTGAATTGAATTCAGCATTTTTTATTTGTGTTTATTTTTGGTTTACTATGTCCAGCACACGTTTCACGATTTCATCTGATTTAACACGTTCTTGTTCCATAGTATCACGATAACGCAATGTTACTGTGCCGTCTTCCAATGTTTGATGATCAATCGTTATACACACAGGTGTTCCGATTTCATCATGACGGCGGTAATTTTTACCGATATTACCAGAATTTTCTAATTCAATTCTGCCGATACCCAATCTGCGTAAATCATCAACGATTTTGTTTGATAAATCTACGATTTCAGGAACATTACGAACCAAAGGAATCACAGCAGCTTTGACCGGCGATAACCATGGTTTTAATTTTAACACAGTACGTGTTTTTCCATCACCCAAATCTTCGTCTTCGTATGCTTGTAACATAGCAACCAACATAGCACGATTTACACCCATTGCAGTTTCAATTACATATGGGATAAAGTTTTCACCAGTTTGTGCATCCGAATAAGACAATTTGATTGTAGAATCTTTGTTTTCCATAACTTTGGCGGATAATTTAAATTCATTTTGTGATTTTGTGTGTGAACCTAAATCAAAATCTTGACGATTATGGATACCTTCTACTTCATCAAAACCACCATCTGGGAAATCATATTCAATATCCCCAGCAGCTTTGGCATAATGTGCTAATTTTTCATGTGGTTGAAAACGTAATTTTTCAGCAGGAATCCCCAGCACATTTATCCACCAATCCATACGTTGTTTTTTCCAATATTCAAAATATTTTTCATCTTCGCTTGGATTTACAAAATATTGCATTTCAGCCTGTTCAAATTCACGCATACGAAACACAAATCCCCGTGGGGAAATTTCGTTACGAAAAGATTTTCCAATCTGAGCAATTCCAAAAGGCAATTTATGAGGTTTTGCATCCAACACATTTTTGAAATTGACGTATGTAGTTGTTGCAGTCTCAGGACGCAAATATGCGTTTGTTTCACCATCATTGGTTGCACCAATAGATAACCCCATCATCAATTGATATGCACGTGGTTCTGTAATCTCTGTGCTGCCACAGGTATCACATTTTTTTGGGTCTTTCATTTTATCCTGACGCATACGGGCACCACATTTTTTGCATTCAACCAATGGGTCAGAAAAACTGCTTTCGTGACCAGAATATTTCCACATTAAACGATTAGTAATCAATGCAGCATCCAGTCCTTCTATATCGTTTCTGGAATAAATCATAGTATTCCACCATGCGTTTCTGATGTTTTTCATCATTTCAACACCGTATGGACCATAATCGTACGCACCACCCAAACCACCGTATATTTCAGAGCCTGTGAAAATAAAACCACGTCTTTTGCAAAGTGCAATTACATCATTTATTGTTTTTGCTGGCATATTTATTTACCTCTAATCTATCTTTACTGCCAATATTGTAAATCGTTTTTATTGATTTGCAAATATTATAAATCTGGTTCAATCGCAGAAAATGGGCATACAGCTGCACATGTGCCACAACCCATACATTTTTGTTTATCTATAACACATTTGCCTTTGCCATCAGGTGATATTGCCATTGCAGGACATACACCCATACAAGTTTGACAACCTTTACAATTTTCATTTATTTTATAAGCCATGTTTATTTCCTTTTATTATAAAGATTAATTTCTGCTGTTTAATAAGCCCAGTATGTATTGGAACAAAGCAACGAACGAAATATACATGTGCAATGCCCCCAATACAGCCAATTGATTTTTCTGATTGTTATCACCTATTACAGCATACGCATTTTTTAACGTTTGCATATCATAGGCTGCAAACAAAGCAAATACCAATACACCAATCAGACATACGACAGTATTAAATGTCGCACCCAGTGGGAAAAATAAGGATGCAACACCAACCAAAATTAAACCAATCATACCTAAGAATAAAAATACACCCAAAAATGATAAATCTTTGGCTGTTTTATATCCAAATAAAGACATGCATCCGAACATCAATGCTGCTAATATAATCGCCATTAAAACAGATGCTGGGCTGGAAACCAAAATCATCGGAGTAATTACAACACCCATCATTACGGAATATAAAAATAGTAGCCAAGCAGCACTAGATGGTTTCATAGAAAAAACACGTGCTTGGGCCCAAATAGATACAGCCAATCCACCAAAAGCAATTATATAGTAAGCAACAGTTAAACCACCTGTGTGAATGTTAATTAAATTTGCCCACAAACCAGAAACCAACATTAAAAACGTTGTTAATGCTGTTAAACCAACAGCCCCAGCCATTAAACCGAATATACGTTTAAAATATAATTCTATTCCACCGTGTGTGGCAACTTTTTTACCAATGACCATAATATTTCTCCTTTGATTAATTATGTTCATATGAAATATAATACAAAGCTTAAAATAATTCAAGATTAAACAACTTGTTCTCAGTTGCATTTTTTTGTTGAAAAAAAGCAGAGTTTGATAAAATATTTGAATAACGGAAAAAGGAATAAAAATTATGTCTATTATTATAAATCCTATATCACCTGTGGCTTTTTCAGTATTTGGTATTCCTGTGCGATGGTATGCATTGGCGTATGTGTTGGGTTTTACATTGGGTTTTTTGTTATTAAAAAATTTGACTCGCAAAGATGATTCTGAAATATGTATGACAAAAAAACAGCTGGATGATTTATTAACGTTTCTAGTGTTCGGTATCATCTTGGGTGGGCGGTTAGGCTACGTGTTGTTTTATAATTTGCCGTTTTTCTTGCATAATCCGTTGGAAATTTTGGCTGTTTGGCATGGTGGAATGAGTTTTCATGGCGGGTTACTGGGGGTGATTATTGCAACACTGTTATTTGTCAGAAAACAGAGTTTCCCAGATAAATCAATAATTCGTAATTCTTTACGGGTGCTTGATTTACTAGCAGTTGCTGCACCAATCGGCTTAGGCTTAGGACGTATAGCAAATTTTATAAATATGGAAGTCATGGGGCGTCCCACAGATGTATCATGGGGTGTAGTGTTCAAAGGGGTTAGCCCAGAATTTCCACGTCATCCCAGTCCGCTTTACGAAGCGGCACTTGAAGGTGTGGTATTATTTTTAATTTTATGGATGTTATATAAAAAGACTAATTTGCGTCATCATCCGGGTGCAATCAGTGGTGCCTTGTGTGTGTTTTATGGTTTGTTCAGAATATTTTGTGAACAATTCAGACAGCCAGATGTCCAATTAGGATTTTTAACATCATGGGGATTAACCATGGGACAATTGTTATCAGGCATAATGATAATTGTTGGAATAATAGTTTTCGTAATTGCAATAAAAAAACATAAACCACAGGCATAACATGATAAAATATTTTACACGTAATCTGCGTACACCAAGATTAGAATTAAGACATTTAATGCCGAATTTGCAGAATGCGAAAATAATTTATAATGCGTTAAAAAATGAAAAACCAGAAGATTTTAAATATGAACCATTGATAAAAACAGCGAAATCTCAAAAAACTTTACCCAGATCTGTCGCAGATGTATTAAAAATGATGCAATATTATGCGGAAAGCGAACAGGGGGATTCGTGTGTATTTTACATGTTTCACAACAACCAGTTTATCGGTTTTCGTAAGATATCTTTTTATAAAGAATCTTTTACACTAAAATTAAATACTGTGTGGTTGGTGTCAAGTGCATGGGGGTATGGTTTCGCAACAGAATCTTATCGTGTTATAGAAGATATTGCTTTTAATAAATTAAAAGTAAATAAAATTATGCGTGTAAACTTTGCTGATAACAAAGATTCTGCAAAGTTGGCTGAAGCAACAGGAATGATATTGGACGGCATTTCCAGACAGGCTGTATACATGGATGGTAAATTTTACGATTTAATGCAATGGTCTAAACTGTATACCGACTATTTGAAAGAACAAAACAAATAAAACGGTCTTGTGACCGTTTTATTTTTATAACTGTTATGCTTTTTTTAAATCATCTGACATTTGTGATGTAATATTTTCTTGTATTTTCGCTTTTAATTTTTCGGTCGCAGCAATCAATTTTTTGCGTACTGCCGCAGCTGCGTTTATCAAAACTTCTTTTTTGTTATATCCTACAACTGCATGTGTTTGTGAATTTAAATTCTGTGTTTCATCATTGTGATTGGTTTGATTATCGTTTGACGGTTTCACAAAATGTCTTTTATCTATACCAAAAATTGTTCCTTTGTTATTGTATTTATCTATTTCTGTCAAATCTTCTGTTGTCAGTTGAACACTTTCAAGAGTTTGCATATTGTCTTGGTTAAGTGTTTCTGTAAATTTAATATCACTGGATATATTATTTATAAATCCATCTAGTTCTATTTTTCTTTTTTGTAATATTTTCAATAACTCTGTTAATTTAAAATTATCATTATTCTTAGAAAATGCTTTTTGTAGTGCCCATTTAACACCGGAATACCATCCAGGACAAAATACATTTATTAAACTTAAAAATGCTTCTTTTTCAATTTCATTTTTGATGTTTGTATCCATATATTGTGCAGCTGAACCCAAAATATCCAACCAATCTTTATCTGTTAAACTTAAACTTTGCTGAACAATATTACCGTTTTCATCTTTTTGTTCTTTTTGATATTCCACCATATCAGACAAAGCTATTAAACCACGATATACACTATCAACATATCCGGTATCGTTAATATTATTACTGCTGTTCCAGAATTCAGAAATTGTACTGTTCACTATGTCTGCCATTTTTGTCTCAGGATGTTCTATTCTGGCTTTCGCCATTTTACCAATCCATTTTGCAAACATTTTTTTATCTTTCAAACTTGGTTCAGTTGCTCTAGCACCAGTATCAAAAATACCTATTACAACATTACCATTGGCATCTGTGTAGAAATTCTGTTGTCCAGCATGTCTGTCGGTATCCCAACTGTATCCAGATAATAACATCAGTAATTCCAAAGCAACATATGCTTTGGCACAACTGTGTTTATCACTTTCGGACATTTTTGATGATGTCAATGATACCCCAGGTGCCATTTCCATAATCTTCCATGCTCTGTCAGTACAAATCCAATCTTTATATTTTTCTTGTTTTCTTTTTTCTTCTTTTGTCAGTTCTAGTTCTTTGTCTTTGTCTTTGTCTTTGTCTGGTGCATAACCATGATTTAACCAACGTGCAACATGTGGTTTATACGTTTTTCCATCCATGTTTATAATGAATTTTTCGTATTTATCACACGCATCCATATATTTATTATAATCTGTATTAATATTTATTTCGTTGATACAAGACGTTCTTGCCTGTTTTACAATTTTTTGCAGTTGCTTATATTTTGAGTCTTTATCAGACATATCAAGGATAGAATTAGCAATCAATTCCATGTTGTTTTGCATTTTTATGCCAAGATTTTTCCGCATTAACCCAATGACGCAATCTTTATTATCATATTTTATTTTTACACTAACATAAATAGAACCTGCACCTAAAACTTCTCCGACATATGATATTTTATTAAATTCTGCTGGGGGCAAAGAATTGTGTAACATATCAAATATTTCTTGGCGTGTTGGAATATTTGCTTTATCTCGCAAAGTTGCTAATTCATTTCTTATTTCAACAGGTAACGATGGCAAATATGATAACAATTGACCAAATTTGATAAAAGCATCACCTTTTGCCATAAATATATGTTTTAAACTTTCACCAATTCTGGTGTTATCCATTTTTTTATTTCCGTCTTTTGGTGCTGCAACCAATAATCCAGCCAGATGTGCATCAGCATTATCGCTGTTATCCATATTTCTATAAACGCAATTAACAATTAATTTTACATCCTTATAATGTTCGTCTGTTGGATCCATCAAAGTTTTTAAAGTTAAATCTATTTTCTTTTGTTTAATGATTTCTTTTGTTTTTTCGTTTTTTGCGTTTAATATATCACCGCAACAATCATTGATTAAATCAGCCATTATACCCATTCGTATAGCTATTGGGGCAGCCCAAAAATTTTCGTGTAACAAAATTAAATCTTGTTTTGTAAAAGCACCATTATGTTTACCGTCATCATCTGGTTTGTGACCATAAGTACCATCACATAATTCGTCTACCCTTTTTTGGGTAAGTTCGTCTTTATTTAATTTATTATGCAAAAAAGAAATGATTTTTAATTTACTACGTCTTAATACATTTCGTAAAAATATTATTGCAGTATCGCCAATGGTGCTATATTTATCAGACTTTTGTCCAGCCCGTATATTCCAAACAGTAGCATCATCAAACAATTTTGTAATTTCTTCTTGGGCAATAATTTTTGTGGCAATTTTGTCTAAAATTTGCTTTTTGATTTGTTCTGAAAACCAACCTTTTTCTGTCTCTGATTTCTCTTCAGTATATACACCAGAAAAATATTTTATACATTCTATACAATGATTTTTATATTCTTCATATCTGATGTCTGATTTATTATATTTATCTGGTCCCAGCTTTCTTGCCCAATAATTTGCATAATATTCACACATTTTTTCACGTTCTTTTGTGAATTCAAAATCTTTGTTATGTTGGGTTTCGTATTTCGTATGTTTGCTGTATTCTGTCAAACCACGCCGACTTAATAATCTGTCGATATAATATATGTTTTTCGGCATCTCAGACGATTTAATGTCTTCATCTGATAAATGTATTGCTGTTAATTTATCAACAATTATTTTTATATAATCATTTTGGTTTGCATAATCTTCTGAAAATAATCCACGTGTTAACATAAATTCATACAATACAATTTCATCATCAAGATTTAATTTTTTGAAATAATCTTGTGTTACACATTTTGCAAATAAATTTATTAGACCTTTTCCACTATCGTATTGTGTAACGTATGTTCCTCGTTCCCAGTGTTTTGCTGTCGTGACTTCTGGTGGTAAATATTTTGTTATAAATTCTGCCAGGTTATATTCAATTCCACTTTTTAACAAAAATCCCAACACAAAATAAGAATAATCATGTAAATTGATTTTATAATCTTTCAAAACGTCTTTGCTGATATCTTTAAATAAACCATCATGTTGTTTGTATAATTTTTGATAATTATTATAAACAGTATCTAATTCATAAGAATTATCTTTAATCAGGCTAAATGATGACATATATTGCATCATTGCATCTATATCTTGTTTTGTTTTTGGGATACGGTTTAACCCTATGGCATCTAATCTTGCGTTCATTACATAGTTTTTATCCGACGCAACTTCTTCGTCGTTTTCATCCGGCATAAATTCTTTGTCACATTTTTGTTGCAGAAAATCACCCAGATCAACAAAGGGACATTTTACATACCTGTTGTACAATGCATAGCTTTTACCCGTTTCTATATCGCTACAAATCCCATAGGGTGCGGTATGGGTATAATTCACCATATCATCCCAAAACTTTTGTATACAATCAAAGTATAATCTATCATCAATTCTTACCAAGTTGTTCATAGCACCAAATAACATTTTTGCATTTATCAAAATTTCATCACCATTTTTATTAAATCCACGTACAGCTATAACGTTTTGCTTTTTTGTATCGTCGTATTTGGTGAAAAATGATATTTCTTTTTTGGGATCATATTTGTTGCTTTGTTTATATTCTTTATAGATTCTGGATGATTTCAGCATTGAATATATGTACATATATGGTTTTACATCAATATCTTTTTCGTCTATCTCATCAAAAACTTTATTAGTCAAATTTGTAGGATCGGGCCACTGTAGATTATGGGCATTAATATAAAATTGATCTGGTGACCAGTTAATATTAAATTGTTTACAAAGCAATTTCCATTCTTTATTCAACCTGTCATGACCAATTTCGTCATTCTGGTCTTGTGTATACATTTTTGTTATACGTTTTTTAATAATTTGGTATTTTTTCATATAATAATTTTCTTTACACCACACGTAGATTGGATGTTCGTATTGGCGGTCGGTTCTAAAACCGTCCATGTCAGATTTAATCAAATTGAATTTATCCTTAAAAGTTTTCCAATCAATTTCGCCATTTTTATATGCAATCAGAACCTCTTTGAATTCCATACGTTTCAAATACATTGCTCTATGGTCTTCTAAATATCTTTGTGTTCTTGTATGATCTTGGGCGGATTCACATTTGTTGGCATCTGTATTATAACGTTGATTTGCTTTGTCGCCATAATCTATGACAAACCCACGGCGGGTTACGTAATAAAATTCATTACGATATTTTATTAACATTCTTTCTGGTGATGAATGAACCAACTCAAAATACGGACCGTTAAAGTGCTCAATAACATCGTACTTATGACTATTGGTTGGATAAAAATAGTGTGAATTATCAGGTTTGTCTTCATAAGCATATACGTCTAAATATTCATATTGCTCAACGGCATCTATTCCGTTTTTACACAATACGTCAATCTGTAATAAACCTTCTTTTAATAACCAATTTATATCTTCATTTTTATATGATTGCAGTTGGGCAACGGTCATTTTATGTCCCTTCATTTCTTTTGTTACAAAGGGTATAGTGTAACTGTATTTTCCCCATACATCTTCATGTAAATTGATTAATTCAATGTTGTTTTTGAATGTTTCAGCACACTTAATCGCCTTTTGTTTATCGTACAAAACTTCCACTGTGGTCATGCTTTCCAACATGTTTTGTAATTCTTTGTATTTACCAAAAGGTTTTGGGCACAGTGTCTTGAAAAGTGTTGTATTATCAGATTGCTTAAGACATAATTCAAATAATTGTTCGCATATTGCGTGTTGCTGTTTATTTAATGGTTCGTTTAATAAAGGTGTAAAATTCTTAGATACATTGATACCAATGGATATTGATTTCAATAATTTTGTTTCGAAATCATCACGTCTGACCCCATTGTTTATATCGTCGTTGCTTAATAAATCATAAAAGAATTTTAATAATTTTGTTCGCCCAAATCTTAATATAATTTCTGTTATGCGTTTTGTTCCAAATTCATTTTTTAATCTTTGATCAATATAGGTGTCGTAACCTTCACGTTTATAAATTTTATTACATTCTTGTTGAAATTTTACGAAATCTTTACTTGGTTTAAAACCTTTTGGTAATTTCCAGCCCTGATTTTCTACTGATACTAAATTTGCTCTTGCAGCTTTTCTGCGTTCTGGCAAAGGAAGATGAACATGGTCAATAAAATCAGAATCATATGCATATTTATCACTGTCATAATCAGAATCGTTGTATAATTCACCTTCGGTTTCCAGTCCAAACCCTAAGTGTTTATTAAGTTCTTCACGAACACTGTAAAAAACAGGTTTACCTTTACTAATAATCTTTTCTTTGAAAGACATCTGTTTTAATCGCTTTTCTGATGCTTGTTTTTTTGCAAAATCACGAAGCATGCTGAATAATTCAATCATTGCCTTTGGATGATAGCCTGCTTCTTGTAAAAGGAAAAAAGCCCTGATGTCTGCAAACCATTCTTGTGATGCATTAGAAGAAGCATAAGTACCATTTAAATCTTGAAAAGGATTGGTTTCACCCCAGATATAATGTCCCAATTCATGTGCTATTACGGCAGCTAGTATATCTTCATGACAATATTTTTTTTGACAGTGTTCTATCAGTCCACGTGAAACACAAAGAATTTGTTTGTTATGATTGCCTGTAATCAAACATGCATTTGGTTCTTCTTTATCACTGACAACAAACTCAAAATCGTTTTCATTAAATCCAACATAATTATTTTCTGCTGTTTTAGGGTATTTGCCCAATAATTTTATGGCGATTTCTCTCAATTTCTTGGATACTGTTTTGTGCATTTCACTATCCAGCGGAAATATTCTTTTTGCTTCAAACTGATATTGGGGTAATAAATCCTGTTGTGTTTCTATTTGACTCATGCTGAATCCTTATGTTCTTTTCCTGTGAATTATATCATAAATACATCATAAAAAATACACAAAATCGCAAATATAAGTTTTGTAGAATCAAACAATCATTTGAATTACTGTTACGATAAAAACAAAATGCCCAAAAGGGCATTTAATTTTTATGGCGGATGGTGAGGGATTATCTTGGCACTTTGTGCCTGCGTTGCAACCGTAACGATTTTGGTGCGTTGACACTTCCAAAATCTACTTGTTGTCGAACCCAGAAACTTCGTTTCGGGGTCTAATCCCAAATCACTATTCCAACACAAATAAAAAATGCCCCGTTGGGACATTTTCCATTTGTGGCGGATGGTGAGGGATTCGAACCCCCGGACGAGTTGCCCCGTCAGCGGTTTTCAAGACCGTCGCATTCGACCGCTCTGCCA
>CAJONJ010000015.1 GCA_905236005.1 uncultured Alphaproteobacteria bacterium | reverse complement strand
TCACACATTGTGTGCTGCATCTTCAAAAGAAAAAGATTTCAAAGGCAAAGGTTGGAATATCGCTGGTGCTGAAATGGTTGGCAAAATATTTGCACAACGTGCAGCAAAAGCTGGTATCACAGACAATTGTTATTTTGATCGTGGTCGTTATTTGTATCATGGTCGTGTAAAGGCTTTGGGCGATTCAATGCGCGCAAACGGAATGAAAATTTAATCTAGGAGCAAAAAACAATGGCACGTTTTGATGATAAAAAATTACAGACAGATAATTTGGTAGATAAATTAGTTTCTATCAACCGTGTTTCAAAAACAGTGAAAGGCGGTCGTAATATGTCTTTTTCTGCTTTGGTCGTAGTTGGTGATAAAGCAGGTTTAGTTGGTTTTGGTAAAGGTAAAGCATTGGAAGTTCAAGCTGCTGTGCAGAAAGCAACCAAGGCTGCAAAAGCTAAGATGATTCGTGTTCCTTTAAAAGAAGGTCGCACATTACATCATGATATCACTACTAAATATGGTGCAAGTAAATTAGTTGTTCGCAGTGCAGTTCCTGGTACTGGTATTATCGCAGGTGGTGCTTTGCGTGCAGTGTTTGATTGTTTAGGTGTTCAGGACGTTGTTGTAAAATCACAAGGTTCTAATAATCCAAACAACATGGTTCGTGCTATATTTACAGCTTTTGCAAAGATGAATTCACCAAAAACTGTTGCTGCACGTCGTGGTAAAACAGTTGCTGAAATCATCGCTGGTCGTGATGGTAAAAAATTAGAAACAGCAGAAGAAGCAAAATAATTATAATAAACCGAGTACACAATCTTGTATTGTGTGCGAAACAGACTATATCATAGTCATAGGACAAAAAGGAAAAAGAAATGAAATTAAATGCTTTGATGGATAATTGCGGTGCACGCAAAGATGTAAAACGTTTGGGACGTGGAATGGGTTCTGGTTACGGTAAAACAGCTGGTCGTGGTAACAAAGGTCAAAAGGCACGTTCTGGTTCTCGTAAACAGGCTACTTTCCAAGGTGGACAAATGCCAATTTTGCGTCGTTTCCCAAAATTTGGTTTTAACAATCCATTTGCAAAAACTTATGCGACTATCAATTTGGGTGATATAGAAAAATATATTGCATCTGGTAAAATTGATGCCAAAAAAGAAATCACTTTGGATTCTTTGTTTGATGCGAAAATTATCAATCGCAAATTGGGTGGATTGAAAGTTTTGGCCAAAGGCGAAATCAAGACGGTTGTGAATATTGTTGCAGATAAATGGTCTAAATCAGCAGAAGCAGCAATTGTTAAAGCTGGTGGCAAAATCCAAGCAAAATAATTCTAGATAACTGACACATCTGTGGTTCACCACAGGTGTGTTGTCAAAATAAAAGTTTGATGACATGAAATTTTTGAAAAATATTTTCGGACATATGTCAGATTTACAAAAACGTATTCTATTTACTTTGGGTGCGTTGATTGTGTATCGTATTGGTTCTTTTATTCCGTTACCTGGTGTAAATGCCAGTGCAGTTTTGCATTTGTTTAATGGCGATAACGGAATGATGGGAATGTTTGATATGTTTTCTGGCGGTTCGTTGTCTCGTATGTCTGTTTTGGCATTAAATATTTTCCCATACATTTCAGCATCAATCGTTATTCAATTATTGACAGCAACCAGCAAATCTCTGACAGATTTACGCAAAGAAGGCGAATCTGGTCGTATTAAAATCAACCAATATACACGTTATTTAGCTGTGTTGTTGGCTGTGGTTCAGGGTTGGGCAGTTGTTCGTGGTTTGGAATCTATGGCACCAGTTAATGGTGTTGCGGCGGTTGCTAATCCAGGATTTGCATTTGAATTATCTGCGATAATCGCTTTGGTTGGCGGAACAGTATTTGTTATGTGGTTGGCAGAACAGATGACATCTCGTGGTATCGGGCAGGGTGCATCATTATTGATTTTTGCAGGTATCGTTGCAGAAGTTCCTGGTGGTATCGCAAAATTGTTATCATTGGCTGGGGTTGGTCAAATGTCGCCAGCTATGATTGCATTGGTTTTGGCTTTTGTGGTTGGAATTGTTGCGTTGATTGCGTTCATGGAACAGGCACAACGTCGTATTCAGATTTTATATCCACGTCAGGCTATGTCAAATGGTGTGATGAATACTAATGTTTCATATCTGCCTATAAAGGTTAATATGTCTGGTGTTATGGGACCTGTGTTCGCAGCATCTATTATGATGTTACCTGCGTTTATTCAACGTTTTGTACAAAGTGAAAATTTAATTGTGCAGAATATATTAGGATTCTTTACGTATGGAACATGGTCTTATATGATTTTATACACAATTTTAATTGCGTTTTTTGCATATTTTCAAACGGCAGTGGTTTTCAATTCAGAAGAAACCAGTAACAATTTGAAAAATATGGGTGGATATATTCCTGGGGTTCGTCCTGGTGAACAGACAATGCATTATTTGGATGATGTTGTTTCCAGAATCACAGCAATTGGTGTTGTGTATTTAATAGTAGTCTGCGTATTACCAATCATTTTAAATACACGTGCAGGTATGCCAGTTATGATTGGTGGAACCAGTGTTTTAATCGTTGCAGGTGTTGTATTAGATACTATGAATCAAATACAATCGTATTTGGTTGAAAAACAATACAGCGGTGTTGTAAGTAAACTGCAAAAGAAAGGACGTTTTCGTTAATAACGGAAACATTAAACAAGATTTGATTTTTTATCAGAATAATATAAAATAGTTCGGTAGAAAATCAGAAACATTCAAAAAACGTGTGGATTTTGAATGTTTATAACTGGGTGGCAACACCCGAATAAAATAGATAATCCCACTTCGCCAAGGCTACGTGGGACAGGCAAAAAAGGAAAATAAAAGATGGCACGTATAGCAGGTGTTAACATTCCAAGTGAAAAACGAATTGAAATTGCGTTGCGGTACATTCATGGTATTGGCCCAGCTAGATCAGCACAGATTTGTTCTGCATTGAAATTGAAAGACGGTCTGCGTGCAAAAGATTTAACTGACGAGGATGTTATCAAAATTTCAAATTATATTGAACAAAACTTTAAAGTAGAAGGTGATGTTCGTCGTGAAGTTATGTCAAATATTAAACGTTTGCAAGATTTGAAAACTTATCGCGGCATTCGTCATCGTAATCGTTTACCGGTTCGTGGTCAACGCACACAAACAAACGCAAGAACTCGTAAAGGAAAACGTGTTGTTGTGGCTGGATCAGCAACTAAGGGTAAATAATTTTAATTGGGTAGAGATTAACACGATAGTTAATTGAAGACATCTAAAAGGAAAACACAAATGGCAGTTACAAAATCAAAAAAGAAAGTTGTAAAAAAAGTATCACATGGGATTGCTCATGTGGTTGCAACAAATAATAATACACGTATAACAATTACAGATCAAAGCGGTGCTGTTTTGACATGGGCAACCGCTGGGGCTAATAACTTTAAGGGTGCAAAAAAATCAACACCATACGCAGCTACTGTTGTTGCTGATGCAGTCGGCAAAAAAGTTGCAGAAATGGGTATGAAAACAGTTGATGTTTTGATGCGTGGTATTGGTCAAGGTCGTGAATCTGCTGTTCGTGGATTGGCAAATGCAGGATTGATTGTTCAATCTATTACAGATACAACACGTATTCCACACAATGGGTGCCGTCCAAAGAAAGTACGTCGTGTGTAATGTTTTTATTACCGCCCAATTGGGCGGTTTTTTTTACTGTTAATTTGTTTGGTGTGAATTTAGTTTTGCGTGCATACATAGTGTAAGGTTTATAACAAAAAATTTTTCAAAAAAAACTTGACCATGTATGAACATTTTTAATACACTGTCGTGAAAGAAAGGAAGATTAAATTGAATATCTTAAAGATATTTGTAGTATTGTTAAGTGTTGTGTTGTGCAACACGTCGTGTTGGGCGGAAGACCCTGCACCAGATTGTAGTGTATACCCAGGTGCAGTGCTTAATGAAGATGAAAGTGTTTGCGTTTGTGATACAGCACAAGGTTATCATGGTAGCAATGTTGAGAGTTGTGTTAAATGTATAGATCATATGACTTGGTCTGATTTAGATGCCAAATGTGTTGCAGATGACGGGTGGGTGTGTGATGATGGTGGCACTGTGTGTTGTGATACAACACAAGGTAAAATCTTGTCCGCAGAAACTAATACATGTGTCTGTGATACAAACAAAGGTCTAACTTCGTCTGGAGATTTATGTGTCTGTTCTAATGAAAATGACTGGCATTCATCAGGTGACAAGTGTATAAAATGTAAAGTACATCAAACTTGGAATTCTAGCCAACAAAAATGTCTAGACGATAAAGGATGGCAATGTGTTGATTCGGGTACAGAATGTGAAATGAAATGCGAGAAAGGTTATAAAAAAGAAGATAGTGATAACTGTACAGCCTGTCCAGTGGGTACTTATAGTAACGTAAACAATGCTACTGCATGCACGCCCTGTCCGGTAGGCAAGTATGCAAACAAAACTGGTTCATCAGCGTGTAAAGCCTGTCCAGCCGGTCAATATCAAGATTCTACTGGGCAAGCGTCTTGTAATAAATGTCCAGCTGGTTCGAATACTAATAATGAAACAGGGAAAACCAAGTTAGCCGATTGTGTTCCCTGTGATGACGGGTATTATGCAAGCAAAACGGGTACTAAAATATGTACAGCCTGTCTAGCGGGTACTTATAGTAAAGCAGAATCTAGCGATAGCCTTACAAACAAAATGAAAAAACATGAAACATGCACAAAGTGTCCCAGGGGACAGTATGCAGGTACAGAAGGCTCATCTCAATGTGCCACATGTGAATCAGGCTATACGACTTATACAGAGGGTCAGACAGCGTGTGAAAAAATAAAAACATTTAATTGTGGTGGCGGTTGTACATGGTCTTGGCCTACAACTGGTCTAACTGTGGGACCGTTGCAAAATGTTAGTGGTTCATAATAAAAAATATTGACTTTCTAAATATTTTTGTATAAAATCTGCGGGCACGTTGTGGTAAAACGTGTGCCGTGTGGCGAAAATGATAAACTAAGCCGATGGAGTACAAAATATGATAGAAAAAAACTGGATGACTTTGATTAAACCAAAAAAGATGAATATCAAAGTTGATGAAAAAAATCCTAATATTGCAACATTAATCGCAGAACCCTTGGAAAAAGGTTTCGGTTTGACTTTGGGAACCGCTTTGCGTCGTGTGTTGTTGTCTTCTTTGCAGGGCTGTGCACCTGTGTATATCAAAATTGATGGTGTTCAACATGAATTCAGCAGTTTAGCTGGTGTTCGTGAAGATGTCACAGATATCATTTTGAATTTAAAAGGTGTTTATTTCAAAGCATTAACAGAAGGTCAGCATCGTGCAACATTAAAAGTCAAAGGCCCAGCCGTTGTTACAGCTGCTATGATTGAAACTTCTGGCAGTGTAGAAGTCATGAACAAAGATGCAGAAATTTGCACTTTGGATAATGGTGCTGTATTAGACATGGAAATTACTTTGGCATCTGGTCGTGGTTATGTTCCAGCCAGTGTAAATGCTGTTGATTTGCCATTGGGAACAATACCAGTGGATTCAATATATTCACCAATTTTGAATGTTGCTTCTCAGGTAACACAAACACGTGTTGGTCAAAGCACAGATTATGATAAATTGGAATTGACTGTTAAAACAAACGGTTCTGTTACACCAGAAGATGCAATTGCATATGCTGCTCGTATTTTGACAGACCAATTATCAGTATTTATTAACTTTGAAGATCCAACAATGGTCAGTGCTGCATCTGATGATGAAAAAGCAAAAGATGTATTGCCATTTGATCCAAAATTGTTGAAACATGTTGATGAATTAGAATTGTCAGTTCGTGCAACTAATTGTCTGAAAAATGACAAGATTAATTGGTTGGGTGAATTGGTTCAAAAGACTGAATCAGAAATGTTGAAAACACCGAATTTTGGTCGTAAGTCTTTGAATGAAATCAAAGTCCAATTGGAAGCAATGGGGTTGTCTTTGGGAATGGAAGTTCCTGGATGGCCACCAGAAAATATTGCTGAATTGGCAAAAAAATATGAAGACCCTTACAAATAAATTAAATTCTGTGCGGTCTTGTTGTGATTGTCGTTTCTAATTACAGTGCGAAATGACAATCGCATCCAATACCGTCACACAATATAATTTCTTACACACAGCCAGGGTCTTGGTTGAAAAAAAATCCACAATTCAGAAAGAAATTTTTGGTTGTGGTGTCTCGGTAAATCCCTGTAATAAAATCAGGGCAGAAACACAAAGGAGTAATCAATGAGACACATGAAAGCACATCGCACATTTAATCGCGATACAAATGCACGCAAAGCCTTGTTTACAGGTCTTGTGAAAAATTTAGTTGAAAAAGAACAAATTAAAACGACTTTGCCAAAAGCAAAAGATTTACGCTCGGTTGTAGAAAAATTGATTACCCGTGCAAAAAAAGATACTGTTGCGAATCGTCGTTTAACTGCTTCTGAATTGGGAAACAATTCTGAAAAAACAGTTAAAAAATTGTTTGCTGTATTGGGACCACGCTATGCAAAACGTCCTGGTGGTTATACACGTGTTTTAAAAGCTGGTTTCCGTTATGGTGATGCTGCACCAATGGCTATTATTGAATTGGTGGATCGTGACGAAAATGCAAAGAAAGTTGCAACAAAAACAGTTGCTGCTGAAAAAGCAGAAGAAAAAGTTGTCAAAGAAGACACTAAAAAAACTGCTACACCAAAGGCAACAAAAGCAGCTGCTGAAAAGAAAGTCGCTGCACCAAAGGCAAAAACAGCACAAAAAACAGTCGCTGTGAAACGTCGTGCAACTGGTAAATAATTTAAAAAATTATTGAAAACAGTCATCAGTTTTGATGGCTGTTTTTTTGTTTTGTTTTTTTACAGGTTTCACACTAAAAAATAATAAAAAAATCATAAATATGTTCTTGTCATGTTTTGGGTTTTATGATAAAATTATCCCAAAGGACAAGGAGTATTTTATGCGTAAGCTATTGATTTTACCAATTGTTGTTATGTCGTTTTTTGCAGATTTCGGGGCGTTTGCGGCAAATGTACGTGGTGCACGTGGGGTGTCAAATAATGCAAATAATAATGCTGGTGGTACACCGGTTGCTGCTCGTGCTGCTGTACGTGGTACTGCTCAGGCACCAAAAGCAAACACATCGGTTGCTGCTGCACCAGTTTCAGCTCGTGCAGCTGTCAGAAATACACCGAAAACAACGAATCAGGTAAAAACAACTGTGTCTGGCGGTGTGGCTGCTCGTGCTGGTGCTAAACAAAAGGTTATTAACAAAGGAACCAAGATTGCTACTGCTACGACTAATACGGTTGTCAGCCAAGATTGTCAAGATGCATTTTTTGGTTGTATGGATTCATTTTGTTTGTTAGAAAATGTATCTGGTGGACGTTGTAAATGCAGTGATAAAAATGCAGAATATGATGATATTTTGGCACAAATCATGGAATTGGATCAGCAAAGCTATGTTATGCAGACAGAAGGTGTGTCTTTGTTGAAAATGGGTAAAAGTGCTGACGAAGTTTATGCGATGGCTGAAAGTGCCGCTAAAAAGGTTACGGCAGATAAAAAAGATGGTGTTGGTGTTAAAAAATCAAATTCATCATCTTCGTTCATAGACAGTTTATTTGAAGACGATGAAGAAGAGGTTGTAGAAGATGATATTGTTCTGGAAAGTGATTTAATCACCAGAACAGGTTCCAAATTGTTGGCTGGTGCTGCCAGTGTATGTACAGCAAAAATGCCAACACAGTGTAAAGATTCTGTATCTTTGGTTCGTATGATGTATTCTAACAGAATTCAGTCTGATTGTGCTGCGTATGAAAACAGCTTGCAACAACAACAATTGGAAAGTAATCAGAAATTACAGGCTGCAAGACAAGCTTTGCGTGATACAGCATTAGAAAAATATAACGAACAAAATAAATATGATTTGGGTGGATGTGTTCGTGAATATGCGAATTGTATGCAACGTGATGATGCCTGCGGTGAAGGGTATGCATCGTGTGTAACATTTGCGGCAACTGATAATATGCAGAACAGCAAAGCTGGGCCCAAAGCTAGACAAACACCTATTGAAGGTATGACAGGAATTAAAATTTCTGCATCTACTATGGAACAACTGTTGTCCAAAAGGGTGTATTGCGACAGTATTTTGGAACAATGTGTTAATGTTAAAGATCAAGTGTGGAATGCATTCTTGAAAAGTGCGGTTGCATCAATCAAAACCGCAGAATCTGATTCAGAAGATAAATTACGCAGAAATTGTGTTGCAGAGATTTCTTCATGTTTCCAAGATGCATGTAAAGAACAAATGGACCCAAATAATCCAGAAGGTTCATTTGATATGTGTTTAAGAAATCCAAACTTGTATAAAGATTTATGTAAAGCGAAGTTGGAACCATGTTTAATTGCAACTGGCGGAACATTTAATGCCCCAGAAAAATCTTCTTTGTGGACTGCTTTATTGGCACGTTTGGATTCTATGCGTGTTGATGCATGTACCAAAGAAGTCAAAGATTGTTTATTATCAGAAGATCGTTGTGGCAAAGATTATGCCGGTTGTATTGGTTTAAGTACAGCTGATATCGGTGAATTGTGCCCAGAAGAAAAATTGACAGCATGTTATAATGAACTTAAATCAGCAGAAAGTGTGCGTGATTATGTCGCACGTGTTGCCCAGGGTATTGCATTGAACATAGATAACAGTATGTTGACACATTGTCAGACAGCTTTGAAAACTGCAATGTTAACATTCTGTGGTGACGAAGACACATGTCCAAATGCAGCAGTTGATGAAAATATGTTCAAAGATATTATGTCAGTCCAAATGTGTAAAATGAAAGACAATGGTGATGTTGATGATGGTGTCAGTTCTGCTGATAAAGAAGGTTTTGGGTGTTCCACAGACCCATATCATTTTAAAAATCAAGATTTAATTGATGGCAAAATATCGCCGTTGTTGATTGGCAAAGTAGATTTATCTGCAATAAAATATGCGTTTGATGCAGCATCTTCTGTTAAAGCTGGTGATACTTCAGGTGGGGAAGAATCAAGTAAATGGAATCAAATAGTATTCAAATCGGTATCAGAAATGGAGGATCCGTTTGATTTAATCGGTTCCAAAGAAGGCACAGGTGGCACAGAAAACACAGATTATAAATCGCCGCAACCAGAACCTATATATTCCAAAGATCAATTGGAACGGGTTCGCAGAACATTGAATACGAATTTCAAAACAATTGTTAATTCAATTGAATCTGATCCAAAGGTTATGTATTGTACGTCTGGACGTAAAGTTCAAGGCTTTAATGAAGATAGTTGGATTGGTAAAAATTCTGATAAAAATAACGCAAGATTTCCGAGTTTGACCCAAAATGTTCGGGCCATTATCGCCCAGCAACTGTTGGTTGCCACATCGCCAGTCTATTTTGAAACACAACAACAGGTTGCAGAAGAACAACTTGCAACTGTAACCAAAACGTTATCCAATCGTATTAACGAGATTGTTCAGTTGAAAAAAACAGAGCAAGACCGTATAAACAGTGCTGCATGCAAATCGTTGGAATACATAGAAGGCAAACCAACCGGATGTACACAACGTAGCAACTATAATCAAAATACCGCGGAATACAATTCTGATACGGCTGTTTGCACGTTCCATAGACAAAAATGGCATCGTCAATTGGGGTTGAATTGCAGTGATAAATGGACAAAAGTTCAAGACTGGGTAACTGAATACCAGATGCCCATATTAAACAGAGAAAATTTATTAGGTGGAAACGGTGGTTCTATAGATAATGCTGTGACAGGGCTTGATACAATTCAAAGTGAGGTCCTAGGTGGTAAAACCAAGGATGATTTCCATTAATAAATATATACCCCGCCATCGGCGGGGTAGTTTTTAGTCTTTATGAACAATGCCTTCTTTTACGTAATCCTCTACATCTTTGGTAACCGCTGTCTCAAGTCCTTCACGCATATCATCACGTGTCACTTTCGGCATAGGAAAGCTCTTGTCTCTGGTGTCATTTGTATAGAAATCGCATCCCCAACCACAACAGTTTTTACTTTTATGTACCTGGTGAACAGAACAAATTGCTGTTGCTGGATCATATGTAGATTCACTTGTCCAGTTTCCATCACACTGGTGTCTGCTGAAATTTCCTTCTTTAAAAGTTAATTTATCACATGCAGCTTGATTTATCTGATTTTGTTTATCTTGTGTCATTTGAACAATTTCCCCAATTCTGGTGGACAAAGCCTTGTTCACAGATGAGAATTGATCATCCAAAACCTGTTGTTGGGTTTCGTAATAGACTGGCGATGTGGCAACCAACAGTTGCTGGGCGATAATGGCCCGAACACAATGTGTGCCATGGGTGAATTTAAACAAAAAATCATCGTGGAATAATCAGATAAAAATTGAATTTGTTATATAATTTTTTTTATAACAAAGATTTTGTTCTTGTCATGATTTTACGTTTATGATAAAATAAAATGCAAAGGTAAGGAAAACTATGCGTAAATTGTTGGTTTTACCGCTGTTTTTAGCCGCATTTTTTGCGGGTTTTGATGTTTGTGCGGCAAATGCACGTGGTGGTCGCAGTATTGCTGCCGCAACTGGTGCAACCGTAACAGCCACAGATTCAGCCACACAGACAACACAAAATGCCACTGGAAATAATAATGTTGCGGCACGTGTTGCGAATCGGAATCGTGCCAGAACGGCACCAAATGCGGGAACTGCAACGACTGCACGTGTTGCAAAAAGAACGGCTGTGCGTGCGGCTGCTGTGCCAAAGACCAATGCAAATGCGACTGTGCCTGCGACAACTGGTGTTGTAAATGGACCCAGAACTGCACCGAATACAACAACAGGCAAAGCAAATTCTGCTGTGTCGGCACGTGCTGCGACCAAGAAAAGTGCTTTGAATATGGGGACCAAGGTCAAAGATGCCAATACAACTACTGTCTATCCCAAAGAATGTGGGGATGCTTTCAATGGTTGTGTTGATGCTTTGTGTATGATGGATAATGCGTCTGGTGGGCGTTGCCGTTGTGATGATCGTATTGATGATTTGGATACTGCGTTGGATTTAATTATGCAGGCAAATGCTGCGATTGAATTGTTGCGTGGTGAAGCTATGCAACGTATTAAAGAAGGTGCAGACCTGGAAGCAGTAGAATCTTGGGTTGACGATGCAATTGCTAAGACAAACGCATCAGATAAAAAGAACAGTAAAGATTTCTTGAAAGATGCACAAAAGAAAAATAATGCGTCCAGCAAAAAAACATACGATTTTTCGTCTTTGAACAATGTGTTGTTTGATACAGACTCTTTGTTTGAAATGGGTGAAGATAGTGCGTTTCAAATTTCTGATTTGGCTGACAAAAAGGGTGCAGATTTGCGTAATTCTGCAATGAAAATGTGTGGTCCCAAATTACCAGACGATTGCAAACAATACGGGGAAATTTTAACTGCTACGTATTCAAGACAGATTGCAAATGATTGTCTTGGTTATTTAAACAGTTTGAAACAACAACAAATCAAAGCTCAATCTGATGAACGTCAGGCCAGGGCAGAATTGCGTGAAGCTGCATTGAACAGATATCGTGAAGAAAACAAATACAGAACTGAGCAAGAATGTGCTGTGCCGTATGCTCAGTGTATGCAGGGTGATTCTGTCTGTGGTGCGGGATATAAAAACTGTATTGGTGATAATATGGTTTTTGAAGATGTTAACAGTAAAAAAATAGATGCACAAATAAAAACCAAAGCACATAAAATTCAAACCGCAAATGTTACTGTGGATATAAATGAAGCAACATACATGGCATTAGAAGGACAACGTGGTGCATGCGAATCCGTATTAAGACAGTGTGTAAATGTCAAAGACAAAGTCTGGGATGCGTTTTTGAAATTGGCTGCTGCTGATATTAAATCTTCTGAATTTGCAGCAGAAGAAGAAGCACGTGGTAACTGTGTCAGAGATATTGTCAGTTGTATTACAGAAGCTGCAGCTGGCGAAGGTTTTGAAGAAGGTTCTGATCGTTGGTCTTTTTTCACACAAGATATTAAGAATTTTGAAGAAACATGTTCTGTTCAAATTCGCAGATGTAATGCTAATGGATCTACACAATTATCCAGCAAAATTCGGGAATATGTTAAAATGGCATTGGATGCCAAACGTGTTGACCAATGCACAACAAAAATCAGAACATGTCTAGAAAATAATTGTGGTGAAGATTTTGGTCGTTGTCTGGGAGTATCGATGGCAACTTTGCGTGGTTTTTGTTCCACCGATGAAATAGCAGCAGATTGTGAAGGTAGTGATCGGTTTACTGAGTTAGATGATTATATCAATGAAGTTGCACAGGGGTTGATGTATTATGTGAACGATAAATTATTGACTGGATGTCAAAATGCAGTTACGTCAGCCATGAATACATATTGCGGTGGTTCTGATACCTGCGACAATGCAAATATTGATTTCAGTGATATATTACAGAAAGATATTAATTATGGGTTATATCAGGATACAGAAGTTGAGGGCGGTAAAGTTACAAACTTTAAGAATAAAAGTAGTATTTCTGCTTTTTCAGAAGCGGATGCAACTTGTCCAAAATGGCAAGCAAAGATGACTTGGGCTTCAAAGATAAACCAAATCGTAAAAAATACAGCAGATTCTGGCGATACATTTATAGTTAATGGCGATAATCCATCTAATGCTACTAAGTTGGCAATAAATAAATTGAATAATGCCGTGACAACCGTTACAAATTTGATTGAAAATGACGTTAATGTTAAACGTTGTGTAGATGGTGCCACGTTTGAAAACTTTGATGGTACGACTTTGGGGCAAGACAATGATTCAGGAAGTACGGGGAACAGTTCATCAAATAATCAAGCAAGTACAACAAGAGATAGATCACATAACAGATCCTCCATTACAAACTATATTACACCTATGAAAAATAATATTAAACAGACGATTGCTAATACTGTTTGGGACAGATTTATGGCTCAATATAATGCACGTGTAGCAGAGGTTCAAACTGAAATTGACAGTGCAAATGAAACAATTAATCAATTCTATACAGATGCCGGGCGGGTTTGC
>CAJONJ010000014.1 GCA_905236005.1 uncultured Alphaproteobacteria bacterium | reverse complement strand
ACAAAAAAATTACATGGTCTGAATACGAAAAAATGTATCGCGAATTGTTGCAAAAACGCGACCCTTTACATAATTGCAATATATATGAACTTGATAGAATATGTCTGCTGTGCACAGAAAAGACCGCCATACAATGCCATCGTCGATTAGCAGCAGAATATATTGCAGAAATATTACCAGATATTGAAATTACGCATTTATAAAATATTCCGTAAAAGTGGTTCTGTGCATTCTCTCTTTTGTATGTTTTTGGCACATGTGGCTACACGATAGTGCAATTTTTTTGCTACACAGGAGCTGCACATAAAAAAAACAGCTACACAGTGGCTACACAGCTATACGCGAAAAAGTGGCTGATTTATGCATCTTACACGCTGCAACCCAAGGAAATCCGAGCAAATTGCGGGCTTGCTGTTAATCGTTAAAAAACGGAAAATAAGCATAATAACAACCCCTTGTTTAGTCCATTTATAAGGCAGGACAATTCAGGTTAAATCCACCTTGATTGCTTCTGCATTATAGCATAACAAATACATAAATCAATACCAAATTTATCTAAATTTTCACGCACAACACCCCAATAAAAACAAAAATATTATAAATAACCCCAAAAATTATATAAATATAACAATTTGATTTTACTGCGTTTTTATATGTTTTTAATTTTTTGTTAATAATAACTTGACAAAAATATTTTTTATATTATTATCATTGTGTAAATAACAGATTGCGAACAACAAACGATTCGCAACTCAAAACAAAAAAACAAAACAAACAAAAGGAATAAAAAATGACAGAAACAAAAATTATAAACAGATATACAGGTAACGAATTTAAAAACGAAGAAAAACCGTACGATACAAAAATGACGGTACAAACCATCAAAGAAACGGCTGAATATGGTCCCGATTTATTGTTTTCGTTGGCAGAGGATGTTATTGGGGCTCCCGGCATGGTAAAATGTAATATCGCTGATGATATCCGTATACAATATTTTTATCAGTTCGCAGATATGGATGCGTATAACGAATTCAAGAAAATTGTATACCCAATTGCTATGAAATATATGCTTGAAGACGAAAAAAAGACATTGAACAGACGTATGGAACAAGAATGGGACAGATTGAATAATAAACCTATGGCCATAGAAATGCCAGAACCAGCCAAATTACAAACAATAAAATTGGATGAACAATTGGTTCGTATGATTAGTGATTTATTATTCGTTCGCAACCGTATGTGTGGTCGTCTTCACGATGTTGAAAACAAATATGGTGTTTTCAGTCGTTTAAAAAAATGGGGTTATGATAAACAATCTGTATTACAAATTATGGGTAACAATGGATTTTTGCATAATATGTTTGATTACAGCCCAAGTTTTAACATTGGTGCACAGCCCATTTTGCCGCGTTTAATTATCAGTGGTGGTATAAATCCAAAATATAAAATAGATAATGAAGAAACAAAATTCTGTAAAATGCTATATACAATGGGTGGTAAATATGATTGGAATGATGTTTTAACCAAACCAGAAGCCATCATCATTTATGAAAGATTACAAAAGTGTTCTCATGGGTGGGTTGGTGACCAAGCACCATTGCTGGAAACAGAATCTATCAATTTCAGAGACCATTTTGTTAATGTCAAAAAAATGGGCGGATACCAAGATGTCGAACAATTGCGCATTTTCACAACAGCTGAAAGCAGTTTGCGTGCGGTTGCAACAGCAAGAAAACAATTGCCAGACATACAAGATATTGCACCGATTTCTTATACTGCAACTTTTCCAGCATTAAAACTGGTATGCGACAAAGAACATTGGGCAAATCATCCGTTGTCACAACAATATGTATGTGCTGAATTGGCCAAAGTTTCTGAATATCACAAGAAAGGCGATATCGCATTAACCCACACAGAAGCAAAAAAATTATATGACATTGCAGAAGTGTTAAAACAAAATCAACGTTAAGACAATGCCCCCCTATATACCTTTTGAATGATATAGGGGGCAATATATAAACAAAAAGGATATAAAATGACTTTCGATGAAATATTAAAACAAATAAAACAATTCAGAAGGAAAATTAGAATAGTACGACATAATGTTCAAGGTTCTTGCAAAAGGCCACCACACGGTAAATGTGCTGTCAAATCTTATGCGAAATCCTTGGGTTATGGAAATTTCAATTTTGAGTGGTATAAACATGAACAAGGTGTGCATGTGAAATCTGTATACCCATGCGGAGGAAATATAATTAGCGGATTTTGCAGTGATTTCGATTGTACATATGCTGTTAATTATAAAAACGAACGAGAACTTACAATAGCCAAAGCCCTTGACGAAGATTTTAAAGAAACATTTAATGAAATGAATGTTCGTTGTTTAAAATGTAAATACCATTGTGGTCGCTAAAAAATTATACGACATTGCGGAAGTGTTGAAACAAAATCAAGGGAGATAAAAATGGAAATGTGTAAATACGTAGTTGATGCAGATATATACAATCACGAATTGATGTGTTTCGGGGAGTTTGGAGTAACTGAGTGTAAAAACAATCCAAAATTCAAGTGTGTTGTCTATTGTGTCGGCGACAAAGGTGTTGCACGCATTTATGAAACAGATGACAGTGGTCGTGTCGGTGAATATTATTGGGCATCTTATGTATTTGATGCTGAAAATGAAGCCAAACCAAGCAAATGGACACCTGTTACATCATCGGGTGGATACGATTCTTTAAATTTAAGCTTTGTCTATGATAAAGATGGAAAACCGATAACTACAAGATGGGAAAATGACACATTAGTTTGGAAGAAAGTGGTAAACAATGAAATAACGGTACAGTGCGTACCGTATTATGCACCAGCAAAAAACAATCAAACAACGGGTTCTTGTAAACTGGAAAGTGTTCCTTTGTTACAGATATCATATCTTGTGTTTTACACGTCAGGATTTGCCGACCGGTCTTATAAACGTGCGTTACAAATGGCGCAGGATGTTGACCTTTATTATCGTAACCAAATCCAGAAAGACCCAGATTGGTTGAACAAAATCAAACAACGTAAGTGTCCTGATCTATGGCTTATCGGCAGAACACAAAAACAAAAAGGATAAAAAATGAACTTTACAAAAAAAAATAGACATAACAACTGAATACATTAAAAGTATGGTTAATCAAGAATATTGGCTTGGGTTAATTGATAATATTATTTGGCCTTATAAAAAAATTTTTAATAAATTTTTATGCTGGAATAAATTTAGAGATATGGCTGCATACGAATTATATAAAAAAGAAGTTCTATCTTTAAATATTGCAGATTGGTTAAATGATATTGAACTTGATACATTAAAAAAACGTATGCAAGCGGAATATTATAGATTATCTGGTAAAACAATAGATTTAGAAATAGAACAAATTTTTAAATCAATATCCGAAAAACAACAAAAGTCAAAAATAGAAGTAATCGCAGACGAACCAAACTTGCAAGCAATCGGCGAAGAAATGGTAAAGGCTTTTCTTGGTGGTATGTCTGGGACCATCGTCAGTGCCGAAATTCATGTTGGACGTGGTGGTCGTGGCAGCAGATAAACACAAGAATTGACAATATGTTTAATTACTGTCAAAATATAAGGTATATAATGAAGTAGGAAACAACATGGCAAATATTAAACGCAAATTTTCATCAGAAGCCGAATTTTTGGCGAACTATGACGCATCAGCCTTTGAACGTCCGTCTGTTACGGTGGACGTTCTGATATTTTCTGTATCAAATGCCAAAGCGGAAAATTGGCGACGCACAGACAAACAATTATTCAGTGTGTTATTGGTTCAACGTGATGATTATCCACAAATTGGTAAATGGAATTTACCCGGCAGTTTTGTCGGTATTTCCGAAACTGCATTGGATGCTGCATATCGTGTGTTGCGTGCGAAAACTGGTGCAACTGGTGACATATATTTGGAACAATTATATACCTTTGATGATGTAAAACGTGACCCGCGAACACGTGTGTTTTCAATTGCTCATATGGCTTTGATAGATAGAAATAATTTACATTATGCGGAAAATCATGATGCACAGTGGTTTAATATAGAATACAAAAACGGCAAATTGTTGTTGAAAAATGCAGATTTAACTTTGACTGAACAAGATTTAGCATTTGATCACGCACAAATTATCAAAACCGGTATTGAACGTTTACGTAATAAAATTGAATATACCGACATAGTATTTGATATGATGCCCAAAGAATTTACACTGGGTGAATTACAACAGGTGTATGAAATAATTCTGGGACGTAAATTGTTGCCTGCTGCGTTTCGGCGAACAATTGCCAAGAAAGTTGTTGCAACAAACAAAATGCGTTCTGGTTCTGGACATCGTCCATCTGTGTTATTTAAAAAAGCAGTTAAATAAAAAACACCCGTTTGGGTGTTTTTTATTCACAACACACAACAAATTATCTGTTTTTATAATATGTATCACCAAACCATTGGAACATGTTTTGACGCCATTTCATTTTTTCGTATTGTTTTTTCAACATTTGTTTTGTTTGACCAAATATACCGGCAACATCAAACATACCAAAACACCGTTTATTTGAGTCAGTTAATGGCGTTGAATTTGATGTATCATCTGAGATTGTTGTTATTGAACAACCAGTTGATTCTGCAGTGTCTGCTGCAACATTTAATTCAACCTGTTTCATGTTAACAATTTGTTCATCTAACTTTGCGATTTTAGATTGTATATCTGTCGTACATTGTTTATCTACTACCGTGTTAGATTTGATTGTAAACGGTTCTGGATTGGAATCAAAATGTCTATAGGTTCCTTTGCCACAATCACCGCTGCCAGCAACACAACTGATGTGATTCTTAGGTGATACATATGCATCTAATTTATCAGCAGCACGAATACTGTCTTCTGAAACAGCATTTCCAGCAAACATATTTTTTACATCGGCAACATCTGAGACATCTACATCATCTTGTGATTCTATCCAACCTGGACCAAATATTGTATGATTTCCACGACTGAACCCACCAGATGCCAGCTGTATATTATCATATGTTTTGCCACCTGCATCAGCATGTAACAAGATAGCACGATATGGATTGATACTTGTTCCATATCTTGCGTTAGCATCCTGAACCATTTTAACACGTTGGTCCAAGATATCTGGTCTGTCAGCATACCATTTTTCAACAATGGATTTTGCATGATTATCTGCATCGTCTGTATAAACTTTTGTTTCAACAATTTTAGTACAGTCCGCCAATTGTTTTTCTAATCCAATTTTCTGTTTTTGTAAATTGTTCAAATCAGAACTTTCAACCTGTTTAATTTCGGTTTTTGGTGTAGCAGTTTTTACTGGTTCAGTCTGTTTTGATTCAACAGTTTTTGGTGTTTCAGTCTGCTTTGTTTCAGCAACATCAGTTTTTGCATCATTTTTATCGTCTGCTGTTGCGTTTTCTGTTACACCATCTGTATTATCAGCAGCAAAACCGTTGCCAGTTATACGACCTGCAAAACCAGCACCAGCGACTGCAATTGCATGACCAACCGCCCAGAAAAAAGCTTCTTTTTTGCCTAGTCCCATAGATGTAGCTTTGGCATAAATATCCATGGTGTTTTTATATCCACCCCACGCAATAGCACCAAATCCCAAACATTTGGCAGCAGCAACAAAACCAGCAGAACCACAACACATTGCAGCAATGGTCACTGCAGATACCCCCAAAGATTTCAAGAAAGCTTTGTCGGAAAATGCATATTTTAAATTTGTTGGTTTACCCAAAGCCGCCCTGTCTTTTTTCCATTTTCTAATTTTCAAAAGACTGCCCGCCAACACAGCAGTTACACTAAGCAACACTGGTGTGCTGACCAAAGGTGCAGCGGTGGTCGCAACAAAAGATATCACTGTACTGGCCAGAAAAGCACCCGCAACACTGGCCAAAGCACGTTTCAACAATTCTTTACGCACAGACCATTTGTCAGGTTTATTTGCATTTTTTGGATCTGACTGACCAGAACCATTTGTATTCACAAAAGGTTTATATACACCATCAACCAATTCACCAATATTATTAGTGTCAGGCATTTTTTCATATACCCTTTTGACAAAGGCGTCTGCATCCGCAGCAAATAAATCTTTGGCTTGTTCTACATCAGCTGGATGAAGAAACGTTTGGTTATTCTTTACATCGTCAAGAAGATCTGTTTTATATGACGGTGATGAAAAAGTATAAGCTTTTGGGTTTACTACTTGACTGGCTTGAATTTTAAATACAACATCTTTGATTGAATTATTCAATGCATCTTCAATGGCTTTTTCATTATAATTATTTTGAATACACAATTTTTGTGCAGCCTGATTCTTTGCAATTTCGATGATTTCTGCCTTTGCATCAGATGCACCCTGATTCAATAAAGTTGTTGTATTTGATAATTTTTCCACATCAACTTTATCCAATTTTGCAGAAACGTCATTAAAATTCTTAACAATTTTGTTAACAGGTTTAATAACAGGAACATATTTGCCGCTTTTTTTCCATTTAACAAAACCATATTTTTTCTCGTAGCCATTCATCAAATTATTCAATTTGGATTGAATTTCTTTAATCTTCTTTTTTCGCTCTTCTGAACAGTTAGAATCTGATAATCTTTCGTTCAACATTTCCATATTTGCAGAATAAACAGATGCAATATTATTAGAATCAATGTTATATTGACCAGATACTAATTTTTCTATATGCTCATCTATCACACCATTACAACATGGCAATTCATCCTGCCAATTTTTGTGTGCTTTACAATATTTATGTGCTTTGGCTAAAATCAAAGGCGGTATATTATTGTTTTCCAAATAATATAACGACAAAAACATCTCTGCACCAAATTCGTCTATTTTGTCGGCTGGAATTTCATCTAATTTACCCTGGTTCCACATATCCAACAAAGCAGATTCATCAATATCTTTGGCAACCAAATTTAATTTTTTATATAATGACAAAATTTTATCTTTTTGTGATTCTTCACGTTTTTTTGCCAATACCATAACATCACGTGCATTATCAGGTAAACAAGTCATTTGCAACCCATGTTTTTGACATTTGTCAACCCAATATTGCAATTCCCCATCGTTTGACATCGCACACATGTAAACCATTTTTTCGAAATACGATGGTATATGGTCTTTGTCCGCAAACAAACCCAGACCTTTGCAATAACGGTCCATCAAATTTACGAATGCACTTTTACTATACAGGCTTGTCAGACAATTGCCCCACTGCCGAAATTGCCAACTTTCCCACATATCTATATATTTATCATATTCAATTGTATCTGGGTCATCTTGGGCTTTGGATATCCATGTACAAAAATTATTTATGTTTTCCATTGGGTTTCCTGTACCAGATGTAATAACATCATCAGAATAATTTGCCCGATGCTTATTAAACAAAGTGATACATTTTTTTGCTAAATCTAAATTATCTGGATCACGAAAAGACAAGTACGTAGACATACACTTTTTCATAAACTTCAACAATTCTTTGAATTGTTCTTCATCCAAATCCATGTTGTTCAGTTTATCTTCATCAATTGTGCCATCTTCTTTTTTGACACCCACCAACCCTGTAAATTCATTCCATGCATCAAAAGCATCTCTGTTTCGACGCATATTGTCCTTATAATCATAACTTTGATAACCATCATAAACCATATCTGCCCCCTGTGTGTTGCTGCGTGGGATCATAGTCCCACCCTTTTTCCACGTATATTATAGACAACGATTTTAAATTGTCAAGTATTTATCAAATACTTTTTATATTCTATATTATCTTTAACCGGTGTCAATAAACAGTTGCGTATTTTGCGGTTTTGGGTTATTGTATAAATATGCTAGGTAACATTAAAATTTATACATCTGATAAATATTGGGCTGGCATTTTTTTTGATTTAGGTGCCCAGCTGGTTGATTCTGCAAATTTTGCAGATGTGGTTTTTGATGATATTGATGTTCCAAAAAAAATTTATGTTGATGATTTAATCAAAATTATCTTAAATCGTGCTGAAAATACAGATATCATTTCTGATGTCTTTGGCGATAACGTTCAATTATCTAATTTACAACGCAGATTGATTGTGTTGCTGTATAAAAACCCAGATATAAATATGCACGATTTGAAAAATGCAGTTGGAATATCACCAGATATAACCAGTCATGCTGTTGAAACTGCTGTATATGAATTACGCAAAAAATATGGTCGCAATATTATACAAAACACAAACGGGAAATATAAAATTGGAAAATTATAAATTATTATCTTTTGATAAAATACCCAGCACCCAAGATGCTGCACATGATTTAATTGCTGACCACAAAGCATCTAATAAAACTGTTATTGTCGCACAAACCCAAACCAATGGTCGTGGCAGATATAACAGAAACTGGATTTCAAAACCTGGCAATTTATATGCCAGCTTTATATACAAAAATCCTGAACGTGATCCAAAACTGTCTTATGCTGTGGCTGTGGCTGTGGCTGATACTTTGATTACGTTTGGATTAAATCCACAAATCAAATGGCCAAATGATATTCTGATAAACGATGAAAAAATCAGTGGTATTTTAATAGAATATTCTGCCAGTTTTGTTATCATAGGTATCGGCATAAATATTAAACATTGTCCACAAAATCTAAATTATAAAACTACAAAGATGTGCAATTGTTCTGATGCTTCGGTTCAAGATGTGCTGGCGGTTTTGATAAAAAAATTGGATAAATGGCGTAATGCTGATTTTGCAATCGTTCGTGAACGTTGGATGGATATGGCAATTGGTATAAATGAAACTGTAACATACCAAGGTAAAACCGCAACACTGATTGGATTGAACGAAAACGGTGCATTAGTATTGCGTTGTGGCACAAATTATTTGCTGATATATGGTGATGAAATAAATATGTAAAAAATACGTTTTTTATGTGCAAAATTGTGATTTTTTGATATTTTTTTGATTTTTTTCAAAAAATAATATTTATTTGATTTTACGCATTTTTTAAACAAAAACTCTATTTTTTGCTAAACACAAAAATTTTTTTTGACGAATTACTTGACAAATCGTTTTTTGTGTATTATATTACGATTCGTCAAAGGAAGAATTCTTTCGTTGACCAAACAGGGCCCAGAGTTTTCAGACTCCCTCCTACATTCTCTCTCCTCTGGACTTTGGGCCCAAACACAGTTTAGGACGCCTATTTCTTTTTCTCCTTTCCTTCCTTTCAAGGCGTCCGAAAAAATACCGCTGAATTCAGCGGTGTTTTTTTATTAAACTTACCCACCTGATGTACATTTTTAACAGCAACAACTTGATTTTACATCAACCTGTAGTACTATTAACATAAAACAACTAAAACAAAGACAAATAACGTGTCAGAAGTAAATATAAATAAAATTTATAAAAAAATCAAAGAACATCGCGGTGAAAGATTCGCCAGAAAACTGCGTGATGCTGATTTATTAGATATTCCAAATATTGAACATATATTGGAATTTGCAAATTTTGAAGATTTAGATGATTTAATACCTGTTATTCGGTCTGAATACAAAATAATATCTGTATCTAAAAACAAAACAAACAAAGACCCAATACAATTATTAAACGAAGCGGGTTATGACGCCTTTGTTGTAAAAACAGAAAAACAAAAGAATTCTATTAAAAAGTATTTCAGACCAGATGAACAACTTTGCACATTTAGTGATTCTTATCGTCATAAAGAGTTTTATATTATTCACGCGGTAAAACGTGGTGCAGATAAAATAAAACCATCCGATAACCCAAAACGTGAAGATGAATATGGAACATCTGTTATATCAATCCAAATTGCAAAATCTGGTGGTTTTATATCTATCAAGAATCGTTATAACCATACTGTAAGTGACCCAGACTCTACATTTAATAATAATCCAGATAACATTATTCTTGGGCTAACAAATTCATTACAAAAATATTTTGATGTAGATTTTAGTGTGTCCGATGTAGAAATGCCTGAAAATTATGTAAATGTTGATAATCAGTTGGTATATTGTAATTTTGAAAGAAACGGTATTTGGTTTGGTCCAAAATACTACATCAAAAATGGTGAAATTGTTAGGTTAAGTACAGATCGTGAAACTATGATAGACCACATGATTTATAACGATAAAACCAAAAAGATAACCACACCACTGGGCGATAATGATAAAACATGTACATTTTTTGCAAAATTATTTAACGGTAAACAGATTACAAAAACCATTGATAAAGCAACAAATAACATTACATTACAAACACAAAATGGCGACCGTATAATAACAGATGACAAGGGTCAAATCATAGAACTAGATTTACCCAATGTCACAAAAATTCCTGATAATTTCCTAGACTATAATACTACGTTAAAATCAATAAACCTGCCAAAAGTTAAGGTTATTGGTGATGATTTTCTATCCAGGAATACTACGTTAAAATCAATAAATCTGCCGAATGTTAAAACAATTGGTGATGATTTTCTATGGTTTAACAAAATGCTAGAAACGATAAACCTGCCAAAAGTTGAAACGATTGGCAATTATTGCTTGGACAGCAACAAAAAATTAAAATCAATAAATCTGCCGAATGTTAAACTAATTCGTAATAATTTTCTACGTACGAACAACGAATTAGAATTAATAAACTTGCCAAAAGTTAAGGTTATTGATGATAATTTCTTACGTTTTAACGAAGAATTAAAATCAATAAACCTGCCAAAACTTGAATTTGTTGGTGATTGTTTTTTGTGGTATAACGAAAGGTTAGAATCAATAAATCTGCCCAATGTTAAACATATCGGTTGGGGTTTTATGGTTCAAAACACAGTATTAAAAACAATATATTTATCAAACAGCGTTGCACACGATAGATATTTCTTACCTTTTAATAATAAATACAACATCCTAGACCCACAACAAGGTAAATTTAAAACCATAAAAAAGGCAACAAAACAATTAAATAATGCAATAGAATTAAACAAAAAGATAAAAAACAAAGACAAAAGTTTATCTCAATCCAAATTGAATGGTCGGTAAGATAATATAACAAAGATATATTTTTTACATTTCAGTTTTTTATTAAATTAATATGATTTATCAAAAACACTGAATATTTCCCAATGTTTCGTTCCTATAAATTGATCAATCGGTATTGCCGTTGTCATTTTATACCCACCGTTTTCTAATATCCTTTTATCACGTATAAACGTATTCGGATTACAAGATACATATATTATGCGTTTTACAATTGATTTAGCCAGCTCTTTGGATTGTGCCATCGCACCAGCACGTGGCGGATCCATAATCACAATTTCATATTGATTCAAATTATTCGCAGACAAAGGTTTTTTAAACAAATCTCGTTCTGTGCCATTTCCAAAAATATCAAATCCATGCGCATTAGTCGCAAATGTAAAATTGCCCAACCCACAAAATAAATCCGCTACTTTGTTTGCGGTGCCAGCATATTTAATGACTAAATCACGCAGAATTTGTTCAGTTTCAATACTAGGCTGCAAAAAAGCCCCCGATGTATACGGCAAAATTTTATTATTAAATTTAATTTCAGGTGTTGCATATTTTCTGATATCTTTACCGTTCCACGTAACACGTATAATAGATGCCGGCAATTTCGCAACTGCATTTTTAAAATCATTATTACAATATTGCACAATTGATGTAATATTTATATCTGTACCATTTTCACATTGTGTTATTAAAACACTGCCTGAACCAGACCAAGGTAACAAAGATACTGCTGGCAATATCGCATTTATTTCTGGTAATAAATTCGGACATGTATTGATATCTATAATGTCTTTGGATTGTGCATGATAAAAACCAAAATGCCCATCAGCAAACGCAAAATCAGCACGACGACGAACACCTGGATTACCCCAAATTGGTTTATGTGTAAAATCTATCGCAGGTAACACAGATGTTTTTTCTGACTGATAATTTTTATCTGAAAAATCATACTGACAACCACCACAAATATTAAAAAAAGGACACGTTTTCATAAAACACCCCTTGTTTTTTTCCGATTTTAACATAAAAACTATCTTGATTCCAATTTGTTTTGAAATTATTATATAAGTATTATGAAAAACACAGATAAAAAAATTGCTTTGTTTGCTGGGGCATTATCTTTGCCGTTTTTGGCACGTGATGCGTTAAGAAAAAACGGTTGGGATGTATATGTCATCGGTTTGAAAAATTTCTATGACCCAAAATTAAACCCTGATTTAGTTATCAGATTGGGCGGTGGTGGAACAGCCGCACGTGAATGTAAAAAACGTGGTATTCATAAACTGGTATTCGTGGGGGCTTTGGGACATGTTAATTTGTATGATATCAGACCTGATTTTTGGTCTATATCTGTGTTATTAAGTGTTTTAAAACATCAACGGGGGTATGATTCTATGGCTGTTGCTTTTAACAAAGCGTTGGAAAAACGTGGATATGAAATTGTTGCTGCTCAGGATTTAGCACCTGAATTAGTATTTGATAAACCTGGGATTCAAACCAAAATTAAACCAGCTAAATCTGATGAACGCGATATAGAGCGTGCAATTCAGGTATCTCAGACAATTGGTCGTGAAGATATTGGTGCATCTGTGGTTGTTGATAAACAGGTTGTCGCAGTAGAAGCAGCAGAAGGCACAGCACGCATGTTGGAACGTGTGGTTGAAATGCGTAAAAATCGCAGAAAAACTGGTGGTGTGTTTGCAAAAATGACCAAACCGGGTCAAGATTTAAGAATTGATATCCCAGCTATCGGTATTGATACCATCAAAGCTGTCAAAGCTGCAAAATTGCATGGAATTATCGTTAACGCAAAAACATGCTTTGTTATAGACAAAAAGGCAGTTTTAGAAGCTGCTAACAAAGCAAAAATATTTATTAAGGCAATATAAATAAAATAAAAAAAACCTGAAATAAACAGGTTTTTTTATTTTATCTACAAGAATTACCTCTGTGTTCTTTGGTCTTAAAACTTAAAACCAATTTTCCTGGGCATGAATTCATCAAATCATACAATCTTTTTGTAGATTTTCCGACCAAAAACATTGTTTTTCCACCTTTGCAATCTAATTTTTTATATTCTTCAAACATGCAGTTTTCACATTTTATACATTTGTTTACTTTTATTATTGATATTTGCTTATCAGCCATTTTTTTAATCCTTTTCTTTTGTCTTTTTCCTACATTTTTCCTTTGGCAAAGCCACATGATATACAAAACTATATAAAAAGTAAACAAAATATTTAATCAAAAAACCGCCTGAACGGCGGTTCTGTTTAAATCACCCATTGTTTTATTTAACAATGTCTTTGATTGTGACTTTGAATACCGTTTCCTGACCAGCCAGATTTGGTGCCTGATAATCTGTTGGGAAAGTAACCTTAATCTCACGAGTTTCACCCTTTGTAGCACCAACCAACTGTTCTTCAAAACCAGGAATAAACTGACCAGACCCCAAACGTAACACATAATCAGTAGATGTTCCACCTTGAAATTGTTCACCATTTAAAAAACCAGCAAAATCAATGATTAAAACATCACCCTGTTTTGCATGCTGTTCACAGGCACCAACCATCATGGCACCACACACAACTGCTGCTGCTGATATCAATTTTCTTTTCATATTTTATTCCTTTGATTATTTACTATAAACACATCTGAATCCATATTCACGCATTGTGACACCTTCGGCTTCTACCCTGTATTCAAAGAACGAAGTTGGACGCATCACTTCAAACGAAGGTTCATCATACACCATTACTATACTTTCTGCATTACGACCACAAACACGTTTCATTTCATAATCTGCCACACGAGCCAACACAGTTCGGGCATCTGCATCAATATCAGACCCAGATGCATTTTGCATCAAACGCAAACGCATTTGCCGAACATCTGTATCACCAAGCAAAATTTCTACACGAACCATGGTGCCTTTGTATTCTTGCCATCTGGTTTCTTTACGAGCAGTATCCCAACGGACAGAAGATGCTTCACGTTCAGCCATAGTACGTGGACGATACGAATCGATTTGTGCAAATTCATTTTTTTCAGTCATATATTCGGTTGTCTGTTCATCATACGACCCATTATTTTCAGAACCGTAATAATCACGTTTTCCTGAATTGCAACCAGCCAACATCAAAGCTGTGCCCAACATATAAACAATTATTTTATTCATTTTGGTTTCTCTCTTTTTTTTTTATTTTATCAAATAAAGCATCTGGATTCAAGTTACGATTTATGATAAAATAAAAGTATGGAGAATGTAGTTCTAGAATCTTTATTAAAACCTTTGGAAGAATTTTATACACCTTCTTTTGTAGAAGAGATTGCTATAAATCGCCCAGGTGAAGTCTGGTTGCGTTTACACGGGGCACGTGTGCCGTGGGTTGCATATCAAGCGGACAAATTGTCTAAACAATATCTGATTGATTTAATTCATACTGTGGCGAATATTCGTGGATTGCCTTTTGAGCCAATTCGTGGTGTGCCAGTTGTTTATGCTACATTACCTGGAAACCATCGTTTTACAGCGATTGCAGGGCCGAATGTACAATATGATGACCTTGATGTTACTGGTGGGGTTGCATTAAATATTCGTGGTGGCGGTGTAAAAGAAACCAGTTTTGAAAATTATCATTTATCCAGAGGTCAAAAATTATTAAAAGTGAAACCTCGTGAATCTGTCAGACCAGATGACCCATACGACAGATTGATGTCTGCGATTAACGATGGCAGCCCTATTTTAATCAGCGGTGCAACCACAACTGGTAAAACGACTTTCTTGAATCACATGTTGACCCTGATTGACCCGAACAGTCGCATTATTACCGTGGAAGACGCACGTGAAATACGTGTTCCGCAAAAAAATCATGTACATTTTATATTATCCAGAACTGAACAAAACAACGATTTTAATTATGCAAGGTTGGTTGATTTGGTTGTTCGTATGACACCAGATGTTATTATTGGTGGTGAAGTTTCCCAAGAAAACGCTTCTATGTTGTGGGAAATGTTGGAAACCGGACACGACCATTTCTATACGACAATTCACGCAGAATCAGCAGAGGCTGCATATTCAACATTTGCAGACCGCATTTTACACACACAACCCGCATATAACAGAAACGATTTAATCGCAGAAATGAAAAAGAAAATTCGTGTTGTCCAATTATCTCGTGATGATTCACTGCGTGCTGTGACAGAAATTGTGTAGAAGGTATTTACTAATGGCTTTAAGAAAAATAAAAGATTTAATTCGTGAAATGGTTTTCGATAACCAATCTGATGTACGTGAATACGCAAATGTTATGGCAAATTTGGTCTTTGACAGAAACAAAGCAGATGAATATGAAGAAAAACTGGATACTGCAGAAAAAGAAGCTAAAGACTATGATAAAAAAATTACAGAAATTAATGCCGAACTAGATAAGGCTAAATCCAACAGAAATGAAATAATAGCCCAGAAAAAAGAATTGTCTATTGCAGAATTCAAATCTGCAATAGAACAGGCAAACCAAATTGTAAAAGGTTTAGAAAAAAAGCAACGAACCACCATAGAAGAAAAAATACAAAAAGGTTTTCGTAATCTTAACCCAATTATAAAAAAATATGGGTGTTTGCGATATCTGTCTAATGAATATGTAAAAAATTCAGATTTTAAAACAGAAATTGGCAAAGATGGTTTTATATATGCTGATGAAGATACTTTTAAATCGTCCAGCATAGCAAATAACTTTCGTGAAATATCTGATTATGTAGATTACGTATTTGGCAATCGTGAAAGCAAAATAACCGAACCAAAATCAATTGTTGATATAATACGCGCAGACGCAAAAGAATTAGATTTAACAATTGATAAATTAACACCTGCAAACATAGTAAACATTTATAATAATTTATTAGCACGTATTGCAGAGGAAAATCGCAACAAACAAACCGAAAAGGAACAAATAGAATTAAGTCAAATTGGTATAAAACCAGTTCGTGATTTTGGTGATGGTTTGGTAATGTATCGTTTGTTGCCGGACACAGAATATTATAATGAACATGGTGAACATCGTAATTTGGTTTACGAAAGCGACCAAATGGGTATATGTATTGGTCAAAAGGCACAATCATATTCACAAAAAATCTTGAACCAAGATGAAAACCAATACTATACATTACGCAGTCGTGCCAAAAACGGTCAATTAATACCCCATTGCACCATAGAGGTTAATGGTGATGTTATTACTCAAGTCAAAGGTAAAGCAAATAGTCCCATAACTGGTAAATATATAAAGCAAGTTCGCGAATTCTTGAAAGATAATTTAAATTGTGCTTTTCCAGGGGAAGAAAACACAGGAAACAAACGTGAATTATACGATTATAACAATATTGGTTATATAAAAGATAAACAAGAACAAACTGTTGATGTATTTAAACTGCCACCAAACACAGAATTTGGTGCTTTTACATACGATTTGCTAACTACCAAAGGGGTAAACACAGAAAACATAAAATCAATTGATACATTGATTCTTGCTAATGTTGGTAATAAAGAAATAACGCAAAAAGATATTGATGTAATTCAAAAAACATGTTCAATAAAAGAATTTGATTTTCGTCAAGCAAAATTACGTGGTAAATACGATTTCGGTAATGTAAAAGAAATCAATTTAAGTTATACAGATTTAACCAATGCTGAAGTAATCTTTAATCCAAATGCAGAAAGAATTAATTTATCCAGGGCAAAATTACATGGCAAATGTAGTTTCAGTAATGTAAAAGAAATCGATTTAAGTTATGCAGATTTAACCAATGCTGAAGTAATCTTTAATCCAAATGCAGAAAGAATTAATTTATCCGGGGTAAAATTACATGGTAAATATGATT
>CAJONJ010000013.1 GCA_905236005.1 uncultured Alphaproteobacteria bacterium | reverse complement strand
CTTTCAAGGACGACTGCAACGCTGAAATCAAATCTGATTTTTCTTCGCGTCTCATCTTTATATATCCTTTTAAGCTTCTTTTGTTAATCTTTCCATCTGTGGTTTCCCACCGGTGGGGCTTTGTGTTCCTGCCCCAAAGAATTTTTTCTTTGTCTATGATGGAAATTAAGTGAATATATTCACACCATCAGTCTTGGACAGAAATCTGTTTTTATGGTGGTTTTACCCACCATAAATTATTTTACATCAACTTTCAGACCAGGGCCCTGAGTTGTTGCGACACTGCATCCCAAAATATATTGTCCTTTGGAAGATGCAGGTTTAACTTTTTTCAATTGTTCAATCAATGCGTTTGCATTTTCAACCAATTTGTCTGTGGCAAAAGACATTTTACCAATACCAGCATGGATAATACCTTTCTTTTCAGCACGATATTCAATCTGTCCAGCCTTAGCATTAGCAACTGCTTCTGCAACATTGTTTGTTACTGTTCCCAATTTTGGGTTTGGCATCAAACCTTTTGGTCCCAATACACGTGCCACTTTTGACATTTTTGGCATCATGTCTGGTGTTGCAACAACACGATCAAAATCTAAAAATCCGTTCGCAACTTTGTCAATCAATTCTTCGCCACCAACAACATCAGCACCAGCTTTTTTAGCTTCGTCTTGACTGTTGATTGTGAAAACCGCCACACGAACCTTTTTACCTGTTCCGTTTGGCAAAGACACCATTCCACGAATATTTTGATCAGCTTTGGTAACATCAATTCCCAATTTGATTGCGATTTCTAATGTTTCATCAAATTTCTTTGAACAATATGAACGCAATGTTTCAATAGCATCAGCAATTGGATAAATCTTTTCTCTGTCCAATGCAACTAATGTTTTTTGTCTTTTTGTCTGTTTCATCTTAAGCCTCCACCTTTACGCCCATAGAACGGCATTGACCAGCAACAATATTACATGCAGATTCAATGGTAGAGCAATTTAAATCAGGCATTTTTGCTTTTGCAATTTCTTCTATTTGTGCTTTGGAAATTGTACCAACAAAATCACGACCTGGTTTTTTAGAACCAGATTTTAATTTTAATGCTTTTTTAATATAATACGACACAGGTGGCAGTTTCATAATAAATTCAAAACTGCGGTCTGTATAAACAGTGATAATGCAAGGAATTGGCATTCCTGGTTCTTTATCAGCGGTTTTGTCGTTAAACTGTTTGCAGAATTCTGCGATATTAACACCAGCAGCACCCAACGCAGGTCCAATAGGAGGTGCAGGATTTGCCTGTTTTGCAGGGACTACTAATTTAACAATCCCTTTTAATTCTTTTTTTGCCATTTTTCACTCCGTTTTTATTAGACGTTTTTCAACATCTGGTTAGTGTTGTGGTCCGATGTGGCACATCTTCCACATATTCAGCCCAAAAGGACTAAATCTTTTCTACCTGTGTAAAATCCAATTCAACACTGGTTTCACGACCAAATACCAAAATAGTAACAGTCATTTTTTGTTTCACATTATCAACATTGGATGCTACACCGTTGAAGTTCGCAAAAGGCCCATCTATTACATGGACTTCTTGACCTTCTTCGTAAACTGTATCTTCTGTGACAACAGAGCCTTCTTCTACCTGTTTCAACAAACGACGAGCTTCTGCTTCACTGATTGCAATAGGTCTTGGTTGACCTTTGACTTTCTGTCCTAAAAACATAACAACCTGAGGTAACAATCTGACCAAAGAGAAAGTTTCATTATTCATAATCATTTGGACAACAATATATCCAGGGAAAAACTTTTTTTCTGATTTAACACGTTTTCCAGCCTTAATTTCGGAAACTTCACGTGTTGGAACCAAAATTTCACCAAAACAAGCATTTAATTTACGTTTATCAATCTGTTCACGTAATTCACGAGCAACTTTATCTTCGCTGCCTGTATGAACGTTGACGACAAACCACTGCATTTTTTCTTCCATGCCCTATTCCTTTGTAATTTTAGAAAATCCAACCCACCAACGCATTCAAAATACCATCCACAACAAAAAAGAACAAAGCAGCCAATCCAGAGAAAATCAATATCATTATGGTTGTTTTGACAACAGTTTCACGTGAAGGCCAAACAATTTTGAACCATTCTGAACGCACTGATTTAATAAATTCTAACATTTTTTTCATAAAAACTTCCGATTTGTCCTGTATTACCGATATTTTTTCTGGCAGGGGCTGAAGGAATCGAACCCTCATCCGCGGTTTTGGAGACCGATATTCTACCGTTGAACTAAGCCCCTTTTGTTATAAATTACGCTTAAATCCCCATAAACACCCCAGTTTTTGTTATATATATACCGATAATCGGTGCAAGCATAGCACACCAATATTAAAAATCAAGTGGAAATATTATAACTGTTTAAAAAAATTATAGCAAGAAAAAAACACACCAACAAAACACATAAAATACATACAGATGCATATCTTTATGCACATAAAATATAAATTTATCATTTTTTACTTGCACATGATAAATAAAATTGTCTACAATCCGAATATATAATGTAGGGGAATACTGTGGCAAAGGTTATAGAACCGCCTGTTTTGTTGTCAAGAGCACTAACATTTGTGCTGGCTGCGTCTGTTGTAATGTTGGGCGTATTGGTGGTTACTTTGGTTCAAATGGCACCTTTGACACGACCAGAAGTGTTTTTTGTGCGACAACAAAAACGTGTGGTAAATTATGTTCTGGACCAAGAAAACCCACAAAATCCGCAAAATTACATAGATTACATCAAAGGTTTTATACGAACATATGTGATTGCTAGGAATACTTTGGAAAAACCAGCTTCTGTGACTCAGGCTAATTGGAAAAAAATTGTGTTACCTTGGTCTTCATCGAACACATATTCTAAATTCCAAGCAACAGATACATATCAAGATGTTATGCACAATCGGTTATACAATGTCATTTGCTGGGTAGATATAAAAGATGTGAATCCTGTGACAAAAAATTTAGACGAAACAACAATACCAATGGAATATGTTGTATCTTTTACACGATATTGTAAAAATAGTGGTGGACAGCAAGAACAAAAAAGTTATACAATAAACATAGCAATACAATCTTATCTTGATAAACAATCGGGTAATGTATTGAAAAACCTGAATGAATTACAGACAGATTTGCGGAAAAATCCTCTGGGAATTCAGGTTACAAAATATAGTGTTATGGGAAAAAATAACACAAAAGGAATTGACCCTTTGTCAGATTTGGATTTTTACAAGGAAGGATTATAAATTATGGTATGCAAAAAAACATATAAATTAAATATTTCTTTGTTAGCAATAATGATGTGTTTTGCGTTCCCTGCTGGGGCGGCTGTTCAGACAGCATGGGATAATCCAAACGCAAATATGGCTGCTGGGTCCAGTCAACCTGGTTATGCAAATTTGACATGGTCCACAGGGACGGTTTTACCAATTAAAACCAGGGCAGATATGGCTACATTGATAACATTACCTGCGGGGGAATCTATTGCAGAAATCATAGAAGGTGCCCAAGGTTTGTTTCTGATTAAAGCGGTTCAAGGACAACAGCATTTCTATGTTCAACCAGATCCAACGAACAACGGCAGCGATACAAATTTAATCGTGTTGGGTAAATCTGGTAATAAATACATCTTTTATTTACGTCCGTATCCTGTAAATTCTGGTGAAATAACATATTCTCAGGTTGATATATCTGCTGCAAATGGCAGTGTTGCCAGTGTAACAAACACTTCCAGTGCAACAGGTTCTATGGGTTCTGTATTTACCAAGAAATCCGCAACAACATCAACAGTTGGTGTTGATGGTGAAGATTACGGATGGATAAAAACCATGAAAATAGACCCATCTGAATTTCGTTTTGATTTAGATATATTTGTTCCAAATCCCGATGATTATGTAATTGCACCTGAACGTGTATGGCGTGATAGAATATTTACGTATATTGATTTTGGCGACAAAGTTATTTCTATGACTCAACGTCCTGTGGTGTCTTTATTGGTAGAAGGTGGCGAAAGTCCTGTGGGATTCCGCACAGATGGCGAAGATGGACGTTTGTTAATCGTAGAAGCTGTGGGTGACATGATTTTACGCAGTGGTCAAAGAATTGTTTGTATTAAAAAACGTGAAAAACCTTTCTTGATTGCTGATACCGCATCAGTGATGGCTTTGGCAGAAGCAAACGTTGCACAATCATTGGCAGCCAATCAATCTTTGAATAATATTGCCTATGCCGATGAACAATATGCAATTAATGCGGGTTATAACGATTACACTGCAACACCTATGATGGTTTATAATCAACCAAACATGATGTCTGGTGTTCAAATGACAAGTATGGCTGCGTCTGGCGGTGCAAGTGGTGGGGTTAATATGGTTCCAACTGCACGGACAACTGCTGGTGCATATTTGCCACAAACAAATATTCCTTTGATTACCAGCAACCAAACAGGCGTTGCAATTGAATTAAAATCTGATACTTCGGTCAAAGCATTAAATGATTACTGGACTGATTTGTTGGCTAAATTCAGTGGTGATGATGGTGTTGGTTTACTGACACCTTACAAAAACAGTGTATTCTTTGCTGTTGATGAACATGGTGTGGGTGATTTAGGAACAGATTCTTCATCTGCACGTTTATATCGTTTAAGAATTGGTCCTTTGTCAGATATAGAAACTGCACAAAAATTGTGTGACCAGTTACTGAAATTTAGTGGATCCGGTTGTCACGTAGTTAGAATACAGTAAAACAAATGAAAAGTATAAAACAACAATTTATAGAATTTCGTCAATCAACACCAAAACATATTCAATGGTTGCTGTTGATTGCTGCGTTTATTGTTGTGATTATTCTTTTGACTATGGTTTTACAGCACAGATACAACAATAAAAAGCTTAAAAAACCAGTAGAAAAGATTATTGAATGGGCTTTTGAACCAAACAGTCTAGATTTCAAAGATGTTGAAATTGGCGATAAAAAATCTCAGACAATTACAGTTGCTGTTGATGGAACTGTCAAAATTGATGAAGTGTATATAAATAATTTAGATACTACTTTGGAACAAGACTGGGATTTTGCTGGTGATTGTATAGGAAACAAAATTGACCCAGATATAAAATGCAAATTAATTGTGGAATATTCGCCAAATACCGTTCAACAAAACACTGAAACAACTTTGGCTGTTAAATATTATGTGTCAGACGATGATGAAGAAGCAAAGATAAAAACTTTGCCAGTGGTTTTTAATTCAAAAGAAAAACCAAAACCTGTTGTTCCGGAACCCGTAAAAAAAATAGAACCTGTAAAAGAACCCGAACCAGAACCAGAACCAGAACCAGAACCAGTGGTGGTTGATAACCCTGTTGTCATAGCCCCTGAACCACCTTTTCAACCCGAACCTGTACTGAAACCAGAACCAATTGCGAAAACTGTGCAAAATTGTTCTGAATTTGCGATTCCTGGTTATAATCAATCTGGGATTCAGATTGGCTGGATAAAACCTGACAGGGGTGCAAATTATTTTTATCCTTTTTCTGATAAAACATGTTCAAATCCAACTGGTAAATATGATTGGATTTCTGGTGTAATAACGTCATTAAGCGATGGTTCAAAAATCGGAACAGATGCTGACCATATTGGTTATCGTGGTGTCAGAAGTCGCAGCAATTTAACGGTTCCTGCGTTGGCTGCACCAAATGGCAGTTCTTTGCGGTTATCAGATGGACAGGCTGATGATTGGGGCAGTGGTCAAGGTATGAAGGTTTATTCTAAAGATGAAGAAGGTTGGGCAATAAAAGAAGATGCTGAAAAATACGCAGGTTCTGCTGAGCCGGCTGAAATGGTCGTTTCCACTATACCATACGACAGAACCTTTATACTACGCCAATTTAAACCTATTCCTGCTACGATTGTATCAGAAGTGCGTGCAGACCCTAGTGTTTATGGATGTAGCAGTGTTGCAGATGCTGGTGTACAGGACTGTAGTGGGGAAAATCACAGTATTCCAGTGCGTGCAACGGTGGACAGAAATGTTTATTCTGATGATGGACGCACAATTATTATACCAACTGGAACATTGTTAATGGGATATCTAGAAGGAAAACTGCCTGGGCCATATCAATCGTTTGGTCGTATGAATATAAAATGGTATCAATTTATTCGCCCAGATGGTGTTGAATTTAATTTTCCACCAAATGGAGACCCATATTCTGGTGATGCACAGGGTCGTGTTGGGGTTCCAGGTCGTGGCAGCACAGATTACATAGAACAAATGGTTATGCCAATTTTGACGGCTATGGTGCCCGCTGCAGTAAATATGATTTCACCAATTGCTGATACATTCGTAAACCAAATCAATTTAGATAATAATACAGTTGTTCAGTCTGGAACTATGCGTTCTTCTGAAATGGCAAAACAAGATATTATTAACACATGGAATAAAATTACAAATAAATTGGTTGTGGACGCGATAAATAATACTGTGCCACCATTTTCTATACCAGCTGGAACACGTATAAATGTTTATTCACCTGTAGATTTGGTTGTATCTTGTGGTTCTGGTCACAGCGATAAATGTAATATAACAGCACATAACACCCAGACACATCGCCGCAAATGGTCAGATTTAAAAAGCAACCTGAAAATAGATGCATCTGATTCTTCTTGGATTGGTCAGGTTCGTGGTTGGGATTTACAAAAATATTGCAAAGAAGACAAGGATAAAAATGGTGAATATGTACCATCAGACAACTGGATGCAATCTGGTTATGATTACAGAACAGTGTTATTATTCTGTCGTTCACAAAAGATGTATTCTGCAAAAAATGCTATTAAAAATGATGTTTACACAGCACAACAAAATCAAAAGTTCACAGAAACATACGGAACAAAAGAAGAAAGAGAAATTGAGCCAACTTCAGAACAAGCAAAAGCTTATAACCAAGATATCTTGGGATTGCAATATGCAGATGATGGTGAAACAATATTAAACCCATTTGCAAAACCTGCTGCACCCGCTACCGCATCGGCAGAAGAAGTTTTGACATGCGATGATGGTTCCGCACCAGATGCAAATGGTTGCTGTACTGGTGAAACATATACTGATATGGGCGAACAGGGTTTCAATTGTTGTCCAGATACGGGTGGCGACTGTTTCCCGCCGATTGTCGTGAATTAAAAAAATCCGCAATTGCGGATTTTTTTAAACATGTATTTTGCCCGATTCGTTGTCATAAATACAAAAACATAATACGAATCGGTTTTCCGATTCGTGTTTCTATTTACGGTTGTAACATTTTACATATATCTATTTTTATTCTAAATTTTATTGCATCAAAAGAGATGTGTTAAATAACCAACAAAAACAAAGGAGAAAAACATGTTGAATACGTTGGCAGATAACAATATAAATTTACCTGAAACATTTCAAAATGCAGAACAATTATGGTTCTGGTTTTTATATTCTAAATATGTTCAAAATGGATTTGTTCGTCACAGTGCTTGTGTAAAAAGACCTTGCGAATTATTAGATGTGGAAACATTGATTACTAAATTATATTTGGCTGGAAAATTGTCTGACAAACAATTAGATGTCATGAAAAAATTTGGTGATAAACGACGTGCACCACATCAATATATATTTTCTGAAAACAAAGCTGCAATGTTGTGGAAAACAGCTATGGAAACCCTAACCGAAGCAGCAACAAAGAAAGGTTGGTTGGCAGATTAATATAATTTCATTCTGATTTATTGGGCGACAGAGGGAAATAAATCAGAACACTATGATATACCACAGGATACAACAATGATATATATTGGATTTTCAACAAAAACTAACCGATTGTATGTTCGCATTTTGTGCCGTCATTTTCGGCATGTTGCACCGATTATTGTAACAAAACACGGATGCATTATTTATCAATTCGTTTCAAAAAAACAAATTTCTTTGATAACTATCAAACACAAAGATTTAAAAATACTGGAATTATTTGGCTGGAAATTCATTAAATATGACGGCAAATTTATTCCACAACAATCAAAAAAACCTGTAAATTGTGTTCAATGGACCAAACAAGCATGCGGCATCAAAAATATATTTATCCAAACACCTGATTCGTTATTTAAATATTTGAACAAATAAAAAAATGCCTGAACAGGCATTTTTTTATTTTGTTGTTTTCTTTATCAGATACATCTGAACCATGCTGAATACATTAGACACAGTCCAATACAACACTAACCCAGCCGGCATCCATGCGAACATCACAGTAAACAATACAGGCATCCATTTCATAGCACGTTGACTGTTTGCCATCGGATTATTATCATTTTTTGCAATTTTAGGGCTTTGCAAATATTGCTGCAAAAACATAGTTGCACCCATCAAAATCGGTAATATAAAATATGGATCCATCGCAGCCAAATCAGATATCCATAAAAATCTTGCACTTCGCATTGGAACAGAAATCAACAATGCTTTGTATAACGCAAAGAAAATTGGAATCTGTAATAACATTGGCAAACATCCAGCCATCGGAGATGTTTTATGGGTTTGATAAATTTTCATCATTTCCATTTGCAATCTGGCTTTGTCATTTGCATATAATTTTTGAACACGTTGCAATTCGGGTTGCATTTTTTGCATCATCATTGTTGATGTGTATGATTTACGTGTCAAAGGCCACATTAACAATCTTAAAATCAATGTCATCAATATAATGGCAACACCATAATTGCCAACCATATCAAACAACCAATTTATCATCCATAACATTGGCTGAGCAAAAAACCAAAACCAACCATAATCCATAGTTTTATTTATGTTTGGAATATTTTCAGACGCATTGTTTAAAACTGTTGCAATTCGTGGTCCAGCAAACACATACGTGTCTATGGTTTGAATCTGACCTGCCCCAATTTTTATCGGTGCAACATTACCATCAGCCCAATATTTTTCACCGTTTTTCTTTAAACTGATTGTTTGGTCATTTGCATCCACAGACACTATTGTTTCCCAATACTGTTCTGCAAAACCAAAATACCCACGCACAGTTGAATATGCATAAGATTTTTTATCCATTTGCATCCATTTAGCATAATTCAAATCTGAATTAGCATAAACAACACCACCTGTTTCTACTGCGGTTGATGTTTTTACCGTGTCACCATAAATAACACGTGCATATGGCGATATTGTTATTTCTTTGCCTGAATTATTTTTAATTGTATCCGAAATTCTGATGACATAATTTTCAATGGATATATTTCTGTTAAATTTAATTTTGGCAGCATTATTCCAAGTCATATTATTATTTGCATCAATATTCCATTTTGTATTTATATTCGGAATTTGTGTATCACTGGATACAAAACCTAGTTCCACAAACGTATCTTCGCCAGCCAACAACGATACAGATTCTGATGTATCAGGTGATTTATTAAAATCTTTTAATTTTATATTTGATATGCGTAATCCTTGGACATCGGCTGACAATTTTGTAGAATCAATTTTTGTAACAGTTGCTGATGATTTTTCAACAGCAATTGGTTGCGATTCTTGTGTGGTAACTTTGTTTTTTGGAAACAACAGACCAACAACCCACCATGCTAATAAAAACATTAAAATCCAAGATAAAAATCCACGTGATTTAGATTGTCTTTGTTTGGCTTGTTCTGCGTTCCACTGATTAAAACCAGAATTATTATCAAGATATTTTACCATTACTTTGCCCTTTATTTTATACAATTACATTTACAATATTTTCTGTTTCTGATTAGATTTATAAAATACAAAATCACACCAAAAGTTATAAACATATCCCCAACATTGAAAATTGCAGGAAATGTCCACCAACCCCCAATATGCCATTGAATAAAATCAACAACAGCACCAAAACGAATCCTGTCTGCAAAATTACCCAATGCACCACCAATAATCATTGCTATTGGTAATTTTTCATACAAAGCAGCTTTTTTAAACAAATAATAAAATAAATATGCAATTATTAATGCTGTGCAACACACCAGTACAATTGGTAACACTGAATTAAATGCTGAAAAAGATATGCCACGATTCCATACAAACTGTATATTAAACAAATTAGATATTCCATAATCATGTCCCAAAATATATTTCCATGAAACAAAAATACCTTCTATGTTACATTTAGCACATATTTTATTGATATCATAAACCATATCACCGTATTTAGCCGCAAGAAATCCTAATAATGCTGTCTTGGAAAAAAAGTCTGCAACAAATGCAACTGTAATAACTGCTATATATTTCAGAAACTGTTTCATGTTATATTCCTTGGTTTCTGATAATATAGCAATTACACTTAATAAAATCAAATATATAATATTTATTTATTGTCAATCGGTGTCCGGACATTTGCATAATTATCAGCACGCAAATCGTCTATTAACGCATTGATTTTTATCTTGGATAAACCCAGTCCACTTAACAACTGTCCCCCCAAGATAAATGACGATTCTATTACTTCTGGCATCGCCACTTTAACCCCCAATTTAATTAAATCTGTTGCGGATTTTAAATTATGAACACGTGCTAATATTTTTATTCTGGGTGACATGGACCGCAAAGTTTCTACGATATCACGAGCAATTATTTCATTGTTTAATGCGATAACTACTGCACGTGTTTTACTTTGTTTAAAACCAGCATCCAACAATATAGCCCTTTTCTTGGCATCACCATAAATTACATTATAACCAGATTCACGTGCCAAAACAACAGCATCAACATTAGAATCAATCGCAACATACGGTATGTTTTCCGCATCTAACATTTGTGCTATGATTTGCCCCATACGACCAAAACCAGAAATTATTACAGTTGGTGCAATTTCTGTTGTTGGTTCAGACAAATTTTTCTTGGTGGCACCTTTGAATATTTTATTATTTTTCAGTAATTGGTCGTGTATAAACAGTAATAACGGTGTTAACATAATAGACACAATTATAATCGCTGTTAAAATTTCTTGGTGTTCCACAGGAATAGCATTTATGTTGTTTGTTTTCATAGTTTGTAAAATCAACAAACCAAATTCACCACCCTGTGCCAATATCAATGACATTAATGTTGCATCTTTATTTGACACACCACGCACACGTGCAACAATATATAATGCAAAAAATTTTATTAAAACCAGTGCACTGACCCCTAATAAAACAACTGTTAAATGACTTTTTAAAAACGGTATATTTATTCCCATACCCAACACTACGAAAAAGAACGACATAAATAATATTGAATATGGTTCAATAGATGCATTTATCTGATGTCTGTAAACAGTTTCAGACATTAACATACCAGCCAAGAAAGCCCCCAAAGCTGGTGGCAAACCTATTTTACCTAATACAAAGGCCCAAACAACGATATTGACCATCACAGCCAACACCAAAGCTTCTTGGGATTTTATTTTAGCAACAACATGCATCAAAGGATTGATTAAAAATTTAGATACAATTATTACACCCAAAATTAAACCCACAGACATTACTAAAATGTCAATTGCTGTTGCACCCAGACTGATTGATTTTCCTGTCATAACAGGTAACATCGCCAATAATGGAATAGACAACAAATCTTGAAATAATAAAATAGAAAATGTTTGACGTCCCATCTGTGTTTGTAACTGATTTTTTTCTACCAAAATTTGCAAATCTTCTGATGTGCTGGACATCGCCAGAATCAAAGCAATCATTATTGTCCCCAACAAAGTCCAAGATGTTACACCAACCAAAATTGGGAACAACATCACAGCAACCATTAAAACCTGTGATGCCCCCAAACCAAAAATTGTCCGACGTAATTGCCACAGACGTTGCATATTGATTTGTAAACCAATATTAAACCATAAAAACATTATACCCAAATCACCTAAAAATGTCCAAGCACCCGACAATTCAAATAATCCAAAAACATGTTGACCAGCCAATATACCAGTTAACAAAAAAGCCAACAATGTTCCAACTTTAAATACACGCATCAAAAACACTGCCGCAAAGGCTATTGCAAAAAATATCAACGTTGACAAAGGCATTTGTGTTCCCTCCTGTTTGTTTTTATTATAACAAATTTTCTGGTATGTTTCTTGATATTTCTAGAAACATATCTGGTAATAATTCTTCTGCACGTTCTGTACCGGATAAACCAAATTTTTCCCAATCTGTCTTTATAATTCCACGTATCATTTTACGTCTTTGTCCAAACAATTTAGCCGTCAGTTTTTCCAATTTTGTAATATCAGTTATAGATTTTATTTTGTTTTTATTTGGAATAATTTGGACAACGCTTGATTGAACTTTTGGTCGTGGAACAAAAGCTGTATTAGGAACATCAAATAAAATTTTGGCATCTGCAATTAAATTTGTCAGAACAGATAATCTGCCATATTGTTTATTGCCTGGCAGTGCAATTATACGTTCTGCAACTTCTTTTTGAAACATCAATGTCAAAGATTTTATTTTTGTACCATCAGCGATTTTATGTAACCAATTTATCAATAATTCTGTACCCACATTATATGGTAAATTAGCACACACAGCATAACCATCTTTGTCAAAATCAGTTAAATCTGTTTTTAAAGCATCACCAAAAATAACCTGTAATTTTCCATCTGATGCTGCTATTACCTGTGATAATATTGGTTGGGTTGTTTTATCTTTTTCTATGGCAACAACACGTCTTGCACCAGCCAGCAACAAAGCACGCGTTAAACCAGCAGGTCCAGGTCCAATTTCTATCACAATATTTTTTTTAATATCAGGGACAGATTTTGCAATTTTACCAGTCAAATTCAAATCAAACAAAAAATTCTGTCCAAATTGTTTTTTAGGCTCTAACCCAGATGCACGCATCATTTCTGCTACTGGCGGTAAAGATTCAATTTTATTTGTCATAATTTTTTTCTATCCCCAAAAGCCAACACTAACGTTCCATCATCTATATAATCCAAATCTCCCCCTAATGGAACACCTGATGCCAATTCAGAAAATTCAACACCTGTGTTCCCCACAGCAGACATGATATATTGCTGGGTTGTTTTGCCTTCTACTGTGTTTGGTAATGCAAATATTATTTCTGTAATATGTTCATTTTTTATTCTATCTGCAATATTAGATAAATTTAAATCATCTGGTGTAATCCCAGCAACCCCAGATAAACTGCCACCCAAAACATGATAACGGCCATGAAACATGCCTGCTTTCTCTAAAACATAAACGTCTGAAATATCACGCACAATACACAAACAACCATTTTGACGTGTCATATCAGAACAATATTCACATAACGTGTTTTCAGTTAAAATTCCACATACTGGACATGGGTGTATCGTTGCAGTTGCATCTAATAATGCATGTGCAAGATTTTGTGCTTTGTCAGTTTTACTTTGCAACAAATCAAATACTATGCGTGTTGCAGCACGATTGCCAACACGTGGTAATTTTGCAAATTGTTTTATTAATTTTTCTATTTTTAAATTCATTTACCAATTAACCTTTAATGAAATATATAACAATCTATACCGCTTGCAGAAGCCGTATTTTTTATATGTTGAGCATCACTGTCTGACAAACCATTAACACGTACACGATATAAACCACCTGAATTTTGTTCAATATTTGCAATTACACCCGTTGCAGATTTAACACGTTTAACTTGATTATTTGCAGCATCATACGATGAAAACGCACCAAATTGCACCCCTGCATTACCATTTGAATAGGTTATATTATTATTTGATGATTTAATCTGTGAATTTGATTTTGGCACATCTTGTGCATATTTTGCCACAGGATTATTTTGGTTTGCTGCCACTATGTGTTCATTATTTTTATAATTTGAAACGGCTGGTTCCCACCCAGATTTAGAAAAACCTAAATCTAACATCTGGGTCGCAACACTGGCACGTACATCTTTGTTATCAGCCCCTAAAACAACAGCTATTAAATGTTTCCCATTACGCTTTGCAGTTGCAACCAAAGAATATTTTGATTTATTAGTAAAACCTGTTTTCATACCATCACAACCAGGATACGCACCCAACAAACGATTACTGTTTGTATATGTTTTACCGTTATATGTCCAAGATTTTATACCAAAATATTTCCAATATTGTGGAAAATGTTTATACACAGCCATAGACAACAACGCAATATCACGTGCTGTAGATAAATGGTCATCATTTGGTAAACCAGAAGAATTTTCAAAATTTGTTTGCTTTAATCCGATTTCGTTTGCAACACGTGTCATCAATGTTGCAAAGTTACCTTCTTTACCACCCTGCAAATTTTCAGCCAGAACACGAGCAACATCATTTGCAGAATGAACTGCAACCGCTTTGATTGCGTCTTCTACTTTGATTTTACTGCCTGCTGACAAACCCAATTTTACAGGCTGTGCATTTGCAGCAGATTGTGATACGATTAAATAATCATCCAGTTGTAAACGTTTATGTTCCAATGCATCAAACGTTAAATACAATGTCATAATTTTAGTTAAACTGGCTGGATAATTTAATTGATTTGCATTTTCTTGGTATAAAACACGTCCTGAATCAATATCTGCAACCAACACAGCACGATAATCTTTGGCAACTGCATTACCAAAGACCAAGAATAAACCTAAGAAGCAAGATAGACATTTCCTCATTACAACGAAATAATAGTAAAAATACTATAATTTGGTCAATAGTAAAAATGCGATTTTTTTATTTTAATCTAAAACACGTAAACTGATTTTTTCTTCATCTACGATAACCAGCTTACCTGTTCTGATACCGAATAAAGATGCAGCACTGAATGCATCACGTTGCCCAAACAAAGACACATCACACACAGATAACACCCCACGTGATAAACACAATTGATTTGCAATCATATCTTCGTTACATACTGCAATAATTGGAATGTCTGGACGACGGCAAGAAATTTGGGTTACAGATTCTGTATCACGCGCAAAAACTACTATCGCAGAGGCTTTATTTAAAAATGCCATAGACGATACAGATCTAGACCAATCATTTTCAGGAACATTATCCATAAGTGACCAATCATACGGATTTTCAATTGTATCTTTATCAGCAAACGATAATATTTTATTCATAGTTTCTATTACACGAACAGGATTATCCCCTATTGTTGTTTCTTCTGATGTCATGGCAGAATCAGCACACAAATATGCTGCATTTGCAACGTCTGATATTTCAGCACGGGTCGGAAATTCAGCATGAACCATAGAAGACAACATTTGCGTTGCCATTATAACAGGTTTATTTAATTTTCTGCATTCACGTAAAATACGACGTGAAACCGCTGGCACTTGTTCAAAAGGTAATTCCACAGCCAAATCACCCCGTGCAATCATAACTGCATCTGCGGCATTTGCAATATCAACTATTCTTTTGACTGCGTTTGGACGTTCTATTTTTGCAACTATTTTTATTGGGGACGCTGTACGTTCTGTAATAAAATCACGAACATTTGAAATATCTTCTGCCCTTTGCACAAAAGACACAGCCACAAAATCTGGATTTTTTTTAATAGCATATTCCAAATCAGCTTTGTCTTTTGATGTTAAAATATCTGTATCAACATCTGTATCAGGCAAATTAAATCCACGTCTAGACCAAATTTCATCACCACGCATAACAGTTGTTTCAACCATATCATCAAACACAGCATCAACACGCAATTCGATTTTACCATCATTTAATAAAATTCTGTCACCAACATTCAAAGATCGCATAACATCAGCATCCGGCAACTGAACACGATTTTCATTTCCGGGTGTATCATCAGAATCAAGAATAAATTTCTGTCCGATTTTCAATGGATAATGTTTATCAGATTCAAAATCACCAATTCTGTGTTTAGGTCCCTGAATATCAACCATTATCGCAACACGCTTTCCCAGTTTATTAGACACAGCACGTATTAAATCAATCTTAGTCCCCTGAACATCGCCTGTATCATGACTGAAATTCAAACGACAAACATTTACACCCGCATTTATCATTTTTGTCAGTGTATGTTCATCTTCACATTTTGGACCGATTGATGCGGTTACCTTGGTAAATCTGGTCATGGTTATCTCTCTCGCTTGCCCATTAAAAATATTTGATTTTTATAATAGATAGTTTATCATATATTACATGTAAAAAACAAGAGGAAGGATATGAAAAACGCAAATCATGGTTCCATAGATAATGCTCAATTAACCAGTATTATTGAACGCATTGAAAAATTAAACGAAGATGCTGCTGCGGTTGCTGCTGATATCAAAGAAGTTTACAGCGAAGCAAAATCTGCTGGATACGATCCAAAATATATTCGTCAGATGATACGTTTAAGAAAACTGGACCCAGACGAATTGGACGAAGCAGACGAATTAACAAAAATGTATCGTGATGCTTTGGGTTTATAAATGAAAAAATTCACAAAAAACATTGAAGATTTTATTTGTGCCAATTGTGGCACGCATGTTGTGGGCAATGGATATACAAACCATTGCCCAAAATGTTTATATTCACGACATGTTGACAATAATCCAGGCGACAGATTGTCAGATTGCGGCGCTATGATGAAACCAATATCTGTTGAAACAATCAAAGACGGTTTTATCATCACGCATAAATGTGAAAAGTGTGGTAAAATAATGCGACAACATTCGTCACCAGATGATGATATAGACACAATTATATCCATATCATCAAATCCAGATTTTATTTTTGGAAAATAATCGCTTGTTGTTTGAAAAAAAAATTGACATTTGTTTTTTTATGATACAAATTGACTGATTTAAACAAAAGGATTAAATATGGCAGAATGGAATGATAATTGGAGTGACGACAGTGTATTTAACCGCAGCAGTAAAAAGTGCAACGATTTTAAACAAAATGGGTTAAATGCACTTGCTGAAATAAAATCAGAACCATGTGCAAAAGCAACATCATTTAGCATGTTGAAAAAATCTATTGCTGATTTGGTTAATGTTGTTTTAACCGCAAAAGAATCTCTTGCAAAGTAGAATATTTACATAAACAAAAAAACCTGTAAATTACAGGTTTTTTTGTTTCACTTTTTCATTGCTGCCGCTATAAACGCATTAAACAACGGATGTCCGGTAAATGGATTGCTTTGGAATTCTGGATGAAATTGACCAGCAATAAAGAATTTGTGTGACGGAATTTCTACTATTTCTGGCAATCTGCCGTCTGGTGATAAACCAGATATAATCATACCGTTCTTTTCCAAAACTGCCTGACATTCAATATTCATTTCGTACCTGTGGCGATGACGTTCAAATATTTGGTCTGCCCCATAAATCTGATGTGCCAAAGTATTTGGTTTTATATTGCATGGATATGCACCTAAACGTAAAGTCCCACCCATATTATCTTTGTCACAATCATTCATAATACAAATCACAGGTGTACAATTTTTAGCAAACTCTGTTGAATTTGCATCTTTGTCACCAACCACATTACGCATAAAATCAATAACCGAAACCTGCATACCCAAACATATTCCCATAAACGGAATATTGTTTTCACGTGCATAACCAGCTGCTGCGATTTTGCCATCTACGCCACGAGCACCAAAGCCACCAGGTATTAAAATACCATCTACATCTTTACAATCATTAGGTGTAAAACGTTCTGCATCTATTTTTTTGATTTTCACATGTACATTATTTTGAACACCTGCGTGAAACAATGCTTCGTTCAAAGATTTGTACGCATCTGGCACATCAAAGTATTTTCCAACCATACCGATTGTACACGTTGGTAAATCTGCGGTCAAATAATCTGCGATTTTATGAAATTTAGACATATCACCAGCCGCCATCGGTAAACCAAAATGTTCTGCCATTATATCAAACACATGTTGTTCTTCATAAACCAATGGAATTTTATAAATGTTATCAACGTTCATACTGGTAATAACATTTTTTGCTGGTATATTACAAAACATACCAATCTTTGCCTGTTCATCCGGTGTCAACATACGTGGTGAACGAACAAATAAAACATCTGCCTGAATACCATTTTCCAGCAATCTGCGGACAGACATTTGTGTTGGTTTTGTTTTTAATTCACCACTTTGTTCCAAATATGGTGCCAAAGTTAAATGTGCAAACATAACATTTCTGCGACCTACGTCATTTGCAAATTGACGAATTGATTCCAAAAAGATTTTTCCTTCTATGTCACCAACAGTACCGCCAATTTCACAAATCACAAAATCCGTATCTGTAGGACGAGCAATATATTCTTTGATTTTATTAGATACATGTGGAATTAACTGCACAGTTGCACCTAAATAATCACCATGTCTTTCTGCGTTTAATACATCCCAGTAAATACGACCACCAGAAACAGAATCTGTTCTGGATAATTTTATACCCAAAAATCTTTCGTAATATCCTAAATCCAGGTCGGTTTCAAATCCATCATGTGTGACATACACTTCCCCATGTTGCAATGGCGACATAGTCCCAGGATCAACATTTAAATACGGGTCAAATTTACGAACATGCACTGTATAACCCCTGGATTGAAGAAGGGCGCCCAACGATGCCGCTGAAACGCCCTTGCCTAAACTGGATACAACACCACCGGTGACAAAGATATATTTGGACATAGTTTTTTCTCCTTGGTTTTGGATATAGTAAAAAAATATTGGTTGCAGTGCAAGTGAATAAAATCCTATAATTTTTTGCATGAAAGAATTCTTGATAAATCAGTACAAAAATTTATTTTTATGGTCACCTTTTGTGATTGCTTTTGGTGCTGCATTGTATTTTTCATTGAACAATGAACCAAATTTTCAATTTCCTGTATTAATCACAATATTATTGGGGTTACTGATATATAAAAACAAAAATATTATTATTGCTGCGGTTGCTTTATTTTTATTTGGATTCTTTTATTCTATGTCTTTTACACACATTATAAACACACCGCAAATACATCAATCATTTGATAAAAATTATATTTCAGGAACAATACAAGATATAGATTTCACAGACAAATCAACACGAATTTTAGTAAAAATTCCGTCTACACAAATCAGAATCACACAAACAACTGATAAATATATCAATTTGCGGTTAACACTGAACAACGATGTCAACATACCAAATATAAACGATACTATTACAGGATATGCAAAAATATATCATCCATCGTCACAATATTTACCTGGTACTTTTGATTATGCCAGATGGGCATATTTTCATAAAATATCAGGAACAGGATTTTTAAATGATTATTCTGTAATACCCGCAAACACAGAACACTTTTCAATACGTAATATTTTACACAAATCTGCAAATTCTAAATTAACAGACAGTCTTGTATTAGGTTATAAACAAATTATTCCAAAATCGGAAAGGGATATCTGGCAATCTGTCGGTATAGGACACGTTTGGTCAATCAGTGGTTTTCATATGACATTAGTTGGTGGATGGTTGTTTATTTTGTTTTATTTATTATTCAGATGTGTACCACAAATAACCAAACGCATACCAGCAAAATATCCCGCTATGTTTTGTGCTTGGTCAGGATTGATATTTTATCTGTGCATATCTGGATTCAGTGTTGCAACAATTCGTGCTTTCTTGATGACAACTTTGATATTCACAGCATGCATATTTAATCGTAATGCTTTGTCTTTGCGTAACGCAACTTTGGTATTTATGATTATTTTCCTGATAAATCCATTTTATGTTATGCAGGTTGGTTTTCAATTATCGTTTGCTGCTATCTATGGTTTGTTATGGTTTTATAATGATAAAATATATCAAAAAAGAAATTGGGCTAATCGTGTTGGACATTGGGTGTATACTGCATTGATGACTGCTTTGATTGCAGGTATTTTTACTTTACCATTTATTGTTGCCCATTTTGGCTATATACCAGTCTACACAATTATCGGCAATATAATTTTATTACCTATATTTTCTGTAGCTGTTATGCCAATGGTTATGGTCGGAACAATTTTATCTTTGTTTGGTAATCATTTGTTATTAGATATCTCTGACAACATTTATTTGTTCGCATTAAAAATAGCAACACAAATTGCAAATTTACCATATGCTGATATAACTATAAACAGTATGCCAAATACTGTTCTGGTAATGTGTGTAATAGGATTGCTGGGAATTATATTGATTGCGATGGAACCTGATTCTAAAAATTATTTCAAACGAAATGCTAATTATATTATTGGATTAATATTTATCAGCACGGCTATCTTAATCCTTACAACACAAAACAAACCTGTATTTTATTCAACCACAGATAACGAACTGGTTGGTTTTGTTGAAAATGGAAAATTACAATTTAATAAATACAAATCATCTAAACATTTTCATGCGTTTAATACTTGGCAAACATTTAATAACGAACAACCATCAGAAAAACATACACGCAAGAAATGCAATCAAGGTTTATGTATTTATAAAACACAAAATTGGAATCTGGTGTATATGCAAACCATCAAAACTGTCATAGACAATATTGAAACAACATGTCGTGACAAATCGGTTAATTTTATTGTAACACCGATAACAATCAAAGCCCCAAATTGTCACGCAAAAGTTTTAAATGGTGGTATGATTATTTATCCGAATGGAAAAATTAAATCTATTCCTGGGAATCGCTTGTGGCATAAAGGCCTTTGACAAAATACAGACCACACGCAGGTGCATTTACCCCAGCTGCCCCACGTTTTTTTTCTGCAAAAATATCATCTATGTCATATGGTTTACCAGAACCAATATCAACCAAAGTTCCAACCATATTTCTGACCTGGTGATGCAAGAAAGAACGTGCTGCAAATTCAAATACGATTTCATCACCATTTTGTGTAATTGTGCAAGAATCAAGTGTTTTAATTGGGCTTTTTGCCTGACATTGGGCAGCCCGAAACGAAGTAAAATCATGTTTACCAATCAATTTTTGTGATTGTTCACGCATCAAATCCAGATTTAATTTTTGTGGAACCCACCAAGCACGATTTTTATTTAACACAACTGGTGCAGAACGATTTATAACAACATATTTATATCTTCTTTGGGTACAACTGAAACGTGCATGAAAATCATCACTTACTTTAACACAATTTAACACTGATACAGGTTTATTTACCAAATAAAAATTGATAGCACGCATGACTGTATCCGTATCCCAATCACGTTGCAAATCAAAATGTGCAGGCATAGCAATCGCATGAACGCCTGCATCTGTACGTCCTGCAGAAAATACTGTTGTTGTTTCACCACAAAAATTTTTAATAGATTCCTGTAATAATGATTGCACAGATGGGCCCTGTTGGTTTTCTTGCCAACCAATCAAATCAGTTCCATCATATTCAATTTCTATTTTATATCTTGTCATGTGAATTAAAATCCGTATGTTATATCAGCACCATGCAACCCATTTACAAAACTTTTCCAATCCATCGCATTTTTACCAGCTGGTTGAATTTTAACAATTTTTAATTCGTTATTTTCCAAACGTGTTTCCAAAATCTTGACATCTGTTCCATTGATTTTGGTTCGTCCACAACCTAATGCACGTATTTGATTATGAATTTGAATTGGTGAATTATTCCAATCTATGATTTCATCTTCACCAATAAATTTTCGTGTAAACGTAGGTTCGCCAATTTGCGGTGTCGCAACAAAATCGTTTGGACATTTCAGATATTTATTCAACATTTCAATCGCAGTGGACGATACTTTGGCTTCAACTGTGGTATTTGTATCATTTATGTCTAATTTAATGTTTTGACGCATATAAACATCACCTGCATCCATTTCCGAAACCATAGCCATCAAACATACATCCATATCTGTATCGCCGTTTAACAAAGCACTTCTGATTGGGGATGGTCCACGATATTTTGGTAAAGAACTGGGGTGAATATTTATACATTTTGCAGCATTTAACACATTATCACGCAATATTACGCCATAAGACATAACAATTATCATATCTGGTTTTTCGGTTATCGCATCAAATTCTTTAATAGACGTATGCACAATCAAACCACGATTGTTTGCCCACATATGAACAGGTGATGGTGTTAACACATGTTTACGCCCCATCGGCTTTGGTGCACGAGTAAAAACACCGATTATTTCGTGTTTATTTGCTAAATCATCAAATACAGGAACAACAAAATCATTTGTTCCCATTAAAATCAATTTCATGAGTGTTTCCTGTTTACTTTACGCATCAACATTTCACGTTTTATGCCAGATAAATAATCTATGAATAAAATCCCGTCCAAATGATCTGTTTCATGTTGCACAATACGTGCCATTGTACCAGACATTTTAGCCTTTAATTGTTTACCTGTTTCATCTGTCCATTCAACCTCTACACTTTCAGGACGTGTTACATTTGCATACACTGGCAATCCATCTGGTCCAAGCACAGAAAGGCAACCCTCTTCCATAACGCATGTTTTATCGCTTTTATATGTTATGTTTGGATTTATCATGCGATAAACAACATTTGTATCAGGATCCATCATAATCAAAAAACGCTTTGTAATCCCAACCTGTGGTGCAGCCAGCCCCACCCCGTTCTGAGCAGACATCATTTTAACCATTTCGTCCATGGTATTTAAAATGTCTGCGGTAATATCAGATACAGGCTCGCATTTTTCACGCAAGACTAAATCACCACAAAGTTTCATTTGCAACATTTATAAAAGCCTTTTATAATCGTTATTATCTGATTGTAGCAAAGGATTTTTAAATGACAACTTATATTTTATTGTTACTGGGGATTATCATAGTATTGTTATTAGTTTTAGTATTCAGAAAACAAACATTTGATATATCTGCCCTGCATGAAGACAATACCAGATTACGTGAAAGATTGTCCGAAAGGTTGGGAATGTTGTCGCAAAATGCGTTGGAATTAAAAAACATCAGTGCTGATATTGCAAATTTCAAGGATATTTTGATGGGAAACAAACAAGCACGTGGTTCTTTTGGCGAAAGACAATTGGAAGATTTAGTCGCAGACATCATGCCACCAGAAAGTTATGCATTTCAAAGTGTCTTGTCAACCGGGGTACGACCTGATTGTGTTATTCGTTTACCATATCCACCAGGTGACATGATAATAGATAGCAAATTTCCGTTGGAAAGTTATAACCGCATTTTAACAGACAAAGAAAATGGTGGTTACAGAAAACAATTTGAACTGGATGTTCGTAAACACATAGATGCTATTGCAGAAAAGTATATTATCCCAGGTGTCACAGCAGAATCTGCGATGATGTTTATTGCATCTGAATCTATATTTGAAGAATTACACAGTGAATTTCCTGATACAGTTGAATATGCAGCACGCAAAAAAGTGTTTATTGTGTCACCTGCAACATTATGGGCAACACTGAACACAATTCGTGCAGTATTATCAGATATAAAAATCAAACGTGTAGCAACAAAAATTAAACGTGAATTGGATTTGTTGTTAACTGATTTAAGCAGGCTGAACGACAGAACAGAAAATCTGCAAAAACATTTTGCACAAACAACTTCTGATATAGAACAAATTCAAACATCTGTTTCCAAAATCACACCAAGGGCTGAAAAATTACGTGATATGGATTTCGGAGAAGATTAAAAAAATACCGGCAAAAGCCGGTATTTTTTATTTATCTTTACGCAGACCAGTTTTGCTGTCTATCCATACACGTTCTTTGGCGATATTCATTAACGGCATATCAGAACGACTGTCTGAATAGGAACGAACAACATTTGGAATAAATTTGTTTTCTTTGGCCCAATTGTCCAACGCAACAACTTTGTTTTTACCATAGCAAACAAAATCATATTTCCATGGTTTATTTTTTTGCATTTTAGATGTCAAAACCGCATCAAATTTCATATCTGATACCAATAATGGAATCAAATAGTCTGGACTGGCTGAAATCAAAACAACTTTGTTACCTTTTGCTTTTTCTTTAGCAACCTGAGCCTTTGCCCAACCAAATCTTTTTGTTTTATGTTGTTTGATAAATTCCGGCGTAAATTCATGAACCATTTTTTGAGTCAAAAATCCACGCATCTTTTGACGCCACCATGCACCACCAGGATTAAAAATCTTAACAATAGATGCAACGGTCATGCATACCAAACAAAACCAAGGTTTTATTGAGTGTTTAAAACAGTATCTTCCAAAATCAACACTGGAATCACCGCCAGACAAAGTGCCATCAAAATCAAAGACGACTACGTTTACTTTTTTTAACATTTGTTTCTCTCTTTTAGTTATACTTCAAATTCCCAGTATTATATCACCAGAATATTCCTATATCAAATTTATTTTATCCTTTTTAATTTTATACGTAATTTTTCCATGACAAAGAACAATGCTGGGGTTAAACAAAATGTCCACACTAATGATGCACACATACCACCAATCATAACTGATCCCATAGCAACTTTTAATCCATCATTTGACCATAATTGTGGCAACATACCTGCAACAACAGCAATTGTTGTCATCCAAATCATACGTTTTTTATCCATCAATTCTGACCATAACACTTGGTGGGCATCTTCGCCATTTTGAACACGTGCCACAGTTGGTTCCAACACCAAAATATTATTATTCACAACCAAACCAACCAACATAATAAATGCCAACATAGCACCAACATTCATTGACGCACCCGATAAAAACAACACCACAAATACACCTGCAAAGCTTGTGATAATAGACGTAGCAATTGTAAACGGATGAACAAACGAATTCATAATTGCAGCCAATAACATAAATGTCAAAATGGTTGCTAACAAGAAAGCCTGAGCAATTTCGCTGTTGCTTTCTGATTGTATTTCAGACATACCAGCAAACGATGCACCATAACCAGTTTCCCAATTTATTGTATCCAAATATGTTTGGATTTCTTTCTGAACTGGTCCAATCGTAGATTTACCAATATTTATATCTATTTCTGTAATTCTGTTTTTATTCAAACGGTAAATATTAGATGTTGCTGGAACGTTTTCTATTTTTCCCAGTTGTGATAATGCAACCATACCTTTGCTGGAATTTACGTAAACGTTTTCAAACATAGATTGATTTTTGAAGTTTTTATCAAATTCCAATACAATTGGATATTCATCACCATTTTCTTTATATTTATATGTATCATTACCAAATAATGCTGTGCGTAAAGTAGAACCCGCAGTTGAATTTTTCACACCCCAGAAATTCATCTGGTCATTATCTGGGATAAATCTGATTTCATTTGCAGGGCTTTGTTGTGCTAAAACAGCACTTTGCACTGCTTCTATTTGGTTTATATGCTGAATAATTTCATCAGCATACAATGCACGTTTTGTATCATCTTCACCAAATACATTTAATACCATATCTGAACTGATACCCGCACCAGACATATTTTCACCAGCACGAATTTGAATTTCAGCATCAGATATATCAGACAAAATCGGTAATATTTTTTGTGCTAGTTGTTTATCTGACAGTTTACGTTTATCAACATCAACCAAAGATAATTTAACATTGATGTTTTGTAAACCCTTGTCACCAATTTTCACAGTGGTAGATTTTATTTCTGAAAATTGTGCAACCCGATTTTCAATTTCTTTGGCTATTGATTCTGATTTAGCATACACAGAACCCATTGGGGTACGTGCTGTGATTGTAATTTCACTGGCATCTGTTGCCGGTGAAAATTCGTTACCTATGTAACCTGTTAAACGTGCAGATAAAACTAGAACACCAATTGCCCCCGATATCACGATCCAGGGATGTTTTGATTGATATTCATACCATGTATGCAACCATGAAGAATCATTATTTGCATGTGTTGTTTTAATACATTTCTTAGACTGTGTTTGCAATCTTAATAATTTTGCAATCATCATTGGTGTCAAAGTGAACGAAAACAACAAAGATAACAAAGTTAAATACACAACTGTCATACCGAACTGCAACATAAATTGACCGACAATTCCACCCATAAATGCCAAAGGTAAAAACACCACAACATTTGTTCCTACACCTGCCAGTACAGGAACAGCAACTTTACGCGTTCCATCTTCTGCTGCTTGTTCTGGATTTTTACCAGCCTTTAATTCTGTCAGTGCTGATTCAATCAAAATAATAGCATTTGATACCAATGTTCCTAATGCTGTTGCGTATGCCAGTAAAGTCATAGTATTGATTGTAAAACCACTGCCGTTCATCAAGAAAAATCCAGATAGCAGTGATACAGGTATCACAACACCTGCGATAATGGTTGAACGCCAATTACGTGTAAACCCAAGTAACACCAGAACAGTGAAGATAACCCCCAATATAATTCCATTGATTGTGTCTGTTGTCTCATTAGAAACAGTTATTGATGTATCAGATACAATTTGCATAGTTGCATTTGGAAAAACCGTTTGTAATTGTTCTTGCAGTTCTGGAAGTTTTTTCTGTAAAGCTTGTGAAATTTTGATTGCATTACCATCACTGGATTTAACCACAGACATAATCACAACGTTTTCACCATTATGTCTGGCACCTTTGTCTATATCACGTGCGGCATCACGCACATTTGCAACATCAGATAATTTAAACGTATCGCCTTCTATTGTAGTTATTTCTAGATTTGCAATTTCTTGAACACTTGCAAATTCACCAATAAATCTGACATTTTCAGAATTTATATCTGTTTCAATTTTACCCCCAGGGACATTTAAATTGTGCGTAGCAATCGCATTTACAATATCTGTTACCGTTACAGCATGTGCAGCCATTAAATCAGGATCCATAGCTATACGAACAGCTCTGGTTAACCCACCAAAAGTATTCACTGATGCAACACCACGTATCGCAGTAATTTTATTTGATAAAACATCATTGATATATTTTTGCAAATCTTTTGGATTGGCACCTTGGATAACTATATCTAATACAGCCTGTTGTAATGGGTTTAATTTTGCAATTACAGGTTGTTTTAAATCTGTTGGAAATTCATTAGCCAACCCATCTATTTTAGCTTTTACTTCATTTGCTTTGTCATCAACATTAACCCCCAAATTAAATTCAGATATTACATAGGCACTGTTTTCAAACACTTGGGCGGTTATTTTTTTCAAACCCGCAATTTCCGAAACCGCATTTTCAGCTTTCTTTACAACCTGACTTTCTATTTCAGCAGATGATGCCCCAGGATAAACAAAAGTAACTGTTACATACGGAAAATCCACAGATGGCGAACGTTCTATATTCATTTTTGGAAAAGAAACTATTCCCAAAATCACAAAAAACAAAACAAACATAATTGTAGTAACAGGTTTGCGAATAAAGAATTTTAACATTTTGTTTTCCTTTGTTTTTATTATCGCACTATTTTAATTTTTTCACCATTTTGAACATTTGATAAAATCACCATATCGCCATTTTGCAATCCAGATTTAACCAAAACGTTTTGTGAATCACGTGCAGCTATGGTGATTTCACGCACATTTGCAACTTCACCATTTACAACGTAAACCGTGTTTCCTGAAACCGATGACACAGGAATATAAAATCCACGTTGTTTATTTTGTGCATATTTTAAACCATCATTACAGCCAGATGTTTTTATCAAATACATACCAGAATCTAAATCCAAACGATTTGATACAGAAAGAATTTTACAATCACCTAAACTTTGTCCTGTATGAAACAACTTTATACGTCCACCAGATATATATGCACGATTGTGTTTAATATTTAACGGTTCATACAGAACACCGTCTGTTTCTTGTATTTCAAGCACTTTTACAGGTGTTCCATTTTCAATATTATTACGTGCAACATTAAACACACTGCGATTTCTTTCTGCGAAAACAGTATAAAATCTAAACACAAAAATACCAACAATCAAACAAAAGCATATCAAATAAATAATATGTCTTACTTTGCGTGTTTTTAATTGTTTAACTAAATTTTCTATTCTTTCCGTTATCATTATTATTCACCTAGTTTTTTTACAGTTTGTTCTGACATCAAAATATTATACTTTGCATTTAATACAGCCATATCCATCTGATACAACGCAGATGATACATCTGATAATTCAACAGCTGATGTTTGACCAGCCGCAAAACGCTTAGCAGATACATCGTATGCCTTTTGTGCCAAAGAATAAGCTTCATTTAATTTGCCTAAATTATCACACAAATGTTTATATTGTTTGACCGCGGTGTTATATTCTTCTGTTTTTAATTTTTTAGATTTATCTAAATCTTGGCGTGCAGATTCCGCATTCATTGCTTCTATGGTTGCATTTGCAGAATTTAAACCACCAGAAAACAAAGGTACCTGCAAAGCAAGCCCCCAATACGCCGATTGTGAACCTTCTTTGTCAAACATGTTGCTGGCTGCCGTTCCCATAGAATAGTATGAATATGAACCCACAGCAGCTAATGTTGGATATGCCCCAGCACGCTTAGAAGATGCGTTTGATTCATACATTTTAATTTGTTTTTGATAAATATCCCATTCTGGATTTGAGTTTAAAGATTCCGTTTTTAACGGTGCAAATTTATTTGGAAAATTATCAGTTAAAACTATATCTTCATTTATATCTATGCCAGACATAATTTTTAACATTCTGAATGCGGTATCACGATTAAACTCTGCATCAGACAATGCGATTTCCTTCGTTGCAATATCAGATTCTATTTTGATTAAATTGCTGCGATTTGCACGACCAGCCGCAGTCAATTTCTTTTTAGCAGCACGTGCATTATTTAAATTTCTTTGACTGGCTGCAACAATTTCTTCTGTCATTTTGGCAGTCCAATATAAATTTGCAGCCGCATATTTAACTTCACGTTCTGTCAAATCTTTTGCAGATTTAGAAATATCTATGGCATCGTGAACTGCATCAACAGCATGACCTATTTTGCCAAACGTATAAATAGGTTGTGTAACCTGCACACCAGCAGAAAAAATATTATCTGGTATTTCGGTTATTGGTAAAACATTACCCAAAATTGCCCCGATATCAGACGGAATTTCTACTCCCTGAGAACTACCTGGTTTTTTAACGTTTACTAAATTCATATACGATACTGTCCCATCAACAGACAACCAACGATTTGCGTTCACAGCATTTAACTGTGATTTAGCTTTTTTGATATTTGCTTCTGTTTTTTTAATATCATTAGATTCAGATACGATTTTTTCAACCGCTTGATTTAACGACAAATCCAAAGCAAATGCATTTGGTACAACCGCCAAAGCCATTAAAAAAACATACAATAAATTACGCATTTAAATTCTCCATTTTTTTCAAAATACTGTTTGCCGTCTTGATAGTTTCCGTTAATGTATTCTGGTCATTTTCTGGCAAAACACGACACAAAGATTCCAAAGCCGCCATATATTTGTCAATGATTTTTTCAGCTAAAATTTTACCTGCTTTGGTTACTTCATACCAAGTATCACGATGGTCATTTGCATCTGTTGAACGAACAACCAATTTATCTTGTTCCAGTTTTTTAAACACACTGCACAAATTAGCAGTAGACATAACCTCTACGACTGCAAAATCTTTTAATTTAATTTTTCCAGTCAAGTATAAGCGCACCAAAACAAACATTTGTTGTCTGGTATTTTTGCTGTGTTCTTCAAACAATGGCTGCAATCTGTTGGCAAGACGCCCCATAATCCGCATATTTTCAGCCATCAAAGTCGTTATCTCAGTATGTGTCATTGTATCCCCTTATTAAATTATTCAAATGTCAAATTATTAAAATTTTTAACGATTATATATATTCCTAAAATAAAAATCAAGTAGATAATTGAAATTTTTTTCATTTTATTATTGAAAAATTCTGAAAGACATATATAATTGGCTTATCTTTGGAGCGTCGTCTAATGGTAGGACAAGAGATTTTGGTTCTCTTTATCATGGTTCGAATCCGTGCGCTCCAACCAAAAAATTCAACCGGCTTTTGCCGGTTTAATTTAACAAATTATTTCTTGTAAATACTTATAACATGTGTGCTGCACCCAATCATATCAGTGCGTTCACAGATTTGTAATTGCATTTGTTTTATTGCATTAAATTCTGCTTTACTGACTTTATTTGTATATTCTTTTAAAATTTCAAATAATCCATCCAAAGACACATCACAAACATGTTTCATTTTGGTCTTTGATACCAATTTATGAAAATCATTTACAAAATATGTTGCATATATGTCTTTTGCTGTGCGTTTATCATATTTCTTTAATGCATTGATATTTCCCTTTATCAACCCAGAACGATAAATAATTGGTGTATTGGTCAAATAGTTAAACAACACCACCCCACCCTTTTTACATATACGGAATGATTCTTTAATTGCCCTGATACGTTCTTTATCATCAAACAAATGCGACATAGGGCCATTTACAAATACAACATCAAAAGAACCAGATTTAATAGATTTCAAATCGATAATATCTGCACATAATGTGTTTATCTTTTTACTGCTTAATCTATCTAAATTTTCTTGGAACAAATCGACAGCCAAAACATATTTTGCTAATTTAACCAATTCTGGTGAATATGCACGAATACCTGTGCCAATTTCAACAACGGATTTTTTCAATGTTATATATTTTTGCAGGTATGTATTTGTTATAAATCTTTCAAGCTTTACATTGTTTTCTGATACAACTTCTGATTTGTTTCGTGT
>CAJONJ010000012.1 GCA_905236005.1 uncultured Alphaproteobacteria bacterium | reverse complement strand
CATTCTTGGCTGCTTTTTTTATTTCTGCCATGGTTGCTTTATCTTTACCATATCCGATATTTTCAGCAATTGTGCGATTAAACATTGCTGGGTCTTGTGGTATAAATGCGATACTTTCATGCAATGAATTCTGTGTAATGTTTGCTATATCTTGTCCATCAATCAATATCTTACCATGTTTCAGATTGTAAAACCTCATCAACAAATGAACCAACGTCGTTTTACCTGAACCGCTTGTTCCGACAATACCGACACGTTCACCGGGCTTTATATACAAAGACAAATCATTTAACACAGGACGATTGCGATAACCAAACACAACATGTTTAAATTCAATTTGCCCCCTTGTAACAACCAAATCTTTTGCATTTGGTTTATCTATTACTGTAATCGGGCCAACCAATTCTTTATATGCAGTGCGTGAATTTGTAAATGTATCAATTATATATGGAAACTCAAAAAGTACACTGCTGACAGAATCCATAATTCCATAATATACACCTATCGCATAAATAATATCTGATAGCCCCACAATACCACGTCCGTAATAGATTGCACAAATAATATACACACCAATATGACCAACATTCCATACTATATCTGGTAATGCCTTAAATAAACCAGCAGCTTTATATTTATTCATCGCACTGCGTACCACATTTGCACGGGGTTCTTTTAAAGCCTGCTCTTCTTTCTTCGCACCAGCAAAATATTTTACAATAAAGAAATTAGAAAAACTGTCTATTAATTTGCCAGCTAACAAACTACTGGCACTGGATGCCTTTGAACTATATTTCTGTATTTTTCCACCACAAACAAAGGCGACACCAAACCTTGCCAAAACAGAAAACACTAACCATAAGGCAATATATTTATTCACACTTGTCACTATCAAAGCATTTATCAATATGACCAACGCATGTCCAGTAACCCGCCATATACCATAAAAAACATCAAAACCATTTACTATATAATTAATTTGGGTTTCAACAGAACCAGACAACCGTTTAGTCCAAAAAGATATTGATTGATTGTGCACATATCTAGTTAAAATTTCAGAGATCCTGTTTTTTATTTTAACATCAACATTTGATTTAATTGTAAACACACACCAATCCATAAACGTAAAGCCAAATTGACAAATAAATTCTGCTAATAATACAAATATAGCATAACTTACCAATCTACTATTCAATGATAAAAAATGTTGTAAACCATTAACTATGTTACCCAAAACAGTATTATCAGCCGGAATATTGCCTTCAAAAACCGTGATAACAGCTTTGTCTATAAAAGGGGCAACAATCCCCCCAAATGTACTTAATAATATCAACACCCCAGCAAAACATAATATCATCCTAAAGCCGGACATTGCACATCTTAAATAAAAAGCACCCAACAATCGTGGCAACATATTTGTATTATTGTTTAATATTTTCTTGTTCAACATAGATATTTTCTTTCAATATGGGAATTGTATCATAATATAATCACTAAATAAAGACAAAACCGCCCGAATGGGCGGTTAGAAAGTTTTTAATAAAAATTATTTCTTTAATTATTTTTTCCAGAAAGCAAAACCTGAACGACGTGTTTCTTTTTCTTCACGATGTTTTCTGTCTTCACGTGCACGACGACGTTCTGCACGACGTTCTTGGAATCTTTTTGCAGATTCTTCATCACGTTGAATCAATTTCAATGTTGTAACAGACAATTTACCGTTACGAACTTCTTCTTCAAATTCAACGATATCGCCTTCGTTCAAGAAACGCAGGTCGGCCGCCTTTAATGCAGACGAATGCACAAATACATCATCTGTGTTGCCATCTTCATTTGGAGTATCTGGACTAATAAATCCAAAGCATTTTTTACCATTGTACCATTTTACTTTACCCTGACGCATAATTCCTATCCTTTGCTGTTTTGTTATGGTTATTGTAAAACCATCAATAACCTGTTTTATATTTTACAGCAAAAATCATTTACAACGCAAGCAAATAAGACAGGTATAAAATAACATTTCTTTTTGCTTTTAAACACAACCTGTTTTTGATATAATATATACATATACCCAAGGAATTCTTGTATGCGTAAAGCAGTGTCATTTTTGACTTTGTTAGTATTTATACCATGTATGTCTTCACAGAAATTACATCACCCCGCATGGCAGAATTGATTGCTGAAAAACAAGCAAAAATGCAAAAATTATCCAAATGCAAAGGCACAACGAAAAAACTGAAAATTGCAGGTTTATCTACGTTGGGTATCAGTGCAGTTGGTGTTGTTACCAATGTTGCAGAAGCGGTGGCATTAAAAAAAGCTAAAAACGATTTAGAAGATGCACAATCAGATGCAATTAAAGCTTTGTGTGAAGGCAATAACGGCCTAAAAGGAAAATATGATTCCATAAATCAAGTTTGTACTGTCAAAGAAGAACCTGGGGCAGATGGTATTACCTGTAAAAACAACGAATGTTCCAGCGATAATATCAAAGTAAAGATTAAGGTTGTTAAAACAGAACCAATAGTACCAACAGAAGAATCAGCACCAGCCGAAAATACAACAGATGAAGCATTGTGCAACGATGAAAAAGGCTTAAACGGCAAATGGAATTCCACAGATAAAATCTGTACAGTAAAACAAGAATTATTCAACAAATTACCAAACCATATAAACTGTAATAATGAACAAACCGAATGTTCCAGCGGTGATATCAAAGTAAAGATTAAGGTTGAAGCGACACCAGCTGAAGAAGACGAAAACAAAACAACCCTCAAAGGCATGGGATTAAATGGTACATGTTTGTATTATGATGGAAATGTAGAAGGAAAAGTAAACAAAGACCAAACCAACTAACGCTGTACAAACATGTCTGAGGGTTCTTGGATGAGAATCTTGGAGGGGAAACCGTATAATGGAACCGCTATGTGCAGCGAAACAGAAGGTGAATTTGCCAAAGCAGGCAAAGATGTCAGCCCTACATCTGGTAACCACTGTTGGTGTAAAACGTCTTATGCTTGGGTGCACGTTTATAACTTTGATGACACACCATCCTGTTTTAAGGATTGTGTACCAGCCTGTTTACTTCACTTACTAAACTCTAAATTTCGGTCAGAATTAGAAAAAGATATAGATGCTGAACGAAACGAAGAACCAGAAACACCACAAGAAGATGATGAAGAAGAACAAACACCAGAACCAGAATTAAAAAATCCAAAAGCAATTGCACGTGCATCAGATGGAAGCTGTTTAATACCGCACAGCGAAAAAGTTGGATATTCAGACAAAGGTTCAGATGCAGATTGTACTGGATTAGACAAAGGCGAATGGAAAGTAAGTTTTGACGATAGTGCTTATCAAGGAACTGCATTATGCAGCGAAACACCTGGTGAAAATTCTGCTGAAACTGGCGAACCATCAACAACATCCGGTGAAAATTGCTGGTGTAAATATTCTGACACATGGGTGTTTGTAGACAAAGCAGTTCTAACACAACAATGCGTCCAAAATTGTGCTTATTTATGTGCATTTACTGTCTATGGACTGGGCGAAGGTTCTATAAAATTTCGTAAAGCCTTGGGTATAGAATAATATTATTTCTTGTAATACCGCTGTAATTCTTTCATTATAAATTTAAAGAATTTGCCAGGCATAGTATCTGATGGAACAGACCAATTTGCATAAGTATATGGCATAGCAGCAACCAATAAAAATTTCGCCATCCATCTGAAAATCTGAATTTCTTGATCACGTGTCAATTCAGCGGGTGCATTTGGAACAAAGAATACTTCATTTTCCACAGCACGTGTGACTTTGCTGTAAATTGCATCTGTTATTTTTTGCGGATGATACACAGTAGAAATCCGTGGAAAACCTTCAAATAACATATCATCATTGCCAGAGCTGTATAAAATATTCCAACCTATTCTGTCAAACAATGTTTCCAAACATTCCAATATCATTGCATTGTATTTTTTTACACCTGCTATGTGCATATTTTCTGTACGTGTATCTAAAACATCAGCTGTTTTAGACGTAGTGACATTATCTGTTCTGACATTTTCGTATGCAACATGTGTTTTATGTTCAAATTCAAAAAACGTCCGAACCTGACAAACAATTTCCATAGGAATAACTTTGCCATCATGCCCGATATCTAATACTATTTTAGCATCACGATACCCACGTGGATTTTGAATATCAAAAAAACTATCCCGTTTTAAAAGAATTTTTCCAGGCCACATTTCTGTCATGCGTTCAATAAATGTTCGTGCTTGTGGAACCAAATCAAACAAACATTTAACACGCCATACATCACGTAATTTTGCATATGGTGGACATATTTTATCCAAAGCACGCACTAAATCTGCATCAATTTTACGATTTTTGGAATTGATTATCTGTAAAACAGTAGATGCAGCATCTGTGATAAAATTATTGGTGAATTCTTCATGTATATTATCCAGAATTTTTTGTGCATTTCCTGCTAATTCTGTTTTCAGTAATGATTTATGAACTGTTTCCAGAACTTCATTTATATATTTATCATAATATTTTCCTGTAATTTTATCCAAAGCACGTTCTATTTTCTTTTGAGCAGCAACTATTACTGTTACAATAGATGACACAGCCAAATCTATATTATGCCCATTTGGACTGGTAAAAAACTGATTACGCATTGGATCCATATCAAAACGATGATTTACCAAATACACAGACAACGGATTGATATCTGAAATAGTTATTATTTTATCTATGATTGAATCTGTCGCATAATCATACGGTTTCACAGCCGCCTTTGGTGCACCAAAACATTGCCCAATATGCAAAAATAAATCACGACAAGTATCCATAGAATTTGAATATAAATTATTCAAATAATCACGTGTAGTTTCGTCTATGCGTCCAGATTTATACACATCTGCTATGACAGCCAGATTTTTTTCATCGCTTAATCTGGTCAATTCAAACACATCTTTTTTTTGGTTTGTCATGATAAATCCTTTTGACTGGTATTTTTATTATTTCATCATAGGAAACAATATAACATCACGCAATGTTGGTTGATCAAATACAATATTGGCCAATATATCAATTCCCATACCCACACCAGAAATTGGTGGAAAACCGTGTTCCATGGCACGAACAAAATCGTTATCTGGATTAAATGCTTCTTCGTCACCATGTTCAATATTTTTTGCCTGATATTCAAAAGATTTTAATTGTTGAATCGGATTTACCAACTCAGAATATCCTTTGCATAATTCAGCCCCGACCGCAACCAGTTGGAACATATCTATACATCTGTCATCTTTATCATTATGACGTGCCAAAGGCACCATATATGTCGGATAATTATAAAGGAATGCAGGTTGAATTATATTCACACGAATCTTGCGTTTATAAACATAATCCACCAATGTTGGTATTGATTTTAAGTCTTCTAATTCATCTGCTGGGAACATACCTTGTTCAACCAGTTGTTTACGCAATTTATCTACATCATCAAATTCCAAAATATCACAACTGAATAATTCGTTCATCTTTGCAGTGTAATCAATCAATTCGTAAGATGAGAAATCTAATTTAACCCCTTGACGTTCAATTTGTAAACTGCCACGCATTGTTTTTATTAGGTGTTGCACCAATTCCCACGTGAATTTCATATTATCTTTGAAATCCCAGTATGCCGCATACCATTCAACCATTGTAAATTCTTGCAAATGCATAGCATCCATACCCTCGTTGCGGAAATCTTTTGCGACTTCATATACTTTGTCAAAACCAGCACCAATCGCTTGTTTCAAGAACAATTCTGGGGAAATACGCAAATAAAAATCTGTATCCAATGCATTATGATGTGTTTTAAACGGTTTTGCAGCCGCACCAGATGCAACATTTTGCATAATTGGTGTTTCTATTTCTAAAAACCCATGATTATTCATGAATTCACGCCAATATTGTGTCATTTTAAAACGTCCCAACAATACGTTACGTGTTTCTGGATTAGAAATAATATCCAAATAACGCTGACGATAACGTGTTTCTGGGTCTGTTAAACCATGGAATTTTTCAGGCAATGGTCTTAATGCTTTTGATAAAACAGTATAATTTGATACCCGTACAGTTAATTCACCAGCAGTTGTATGATAAAGTGTTCCGGTAATACCAATAAAATCCCCCATATCTACATTAGCTTTCATGAATTTATAGTTTTCTTCGCCCAATTCTTCACGAGACATAGAAAATTGAATTTCGCCCTCTATGTCATAAATACGACCAAACATCAGTTTACCCAACCAACGCAAAGCAGTCACACGACCAGCCAACACCACAGGTGTTTCATCAGCCAATTCATGTGCTGCTGCAATAGTATGCGAACGTTCAAATCTATCTTTCCAAACGACACCATCACGTTGTTTTATATTTTCTGCTTTCTGTAAACGTGCTGTTAATTCATTTGTGGATATGTTTGGGTTATTATTTTCAGCCATTTTAATTCCTTTTGGTCGGTATAAAAAAACGGACACAGAAATAGATGCGTCCGTCATATATTACTGATGATACGCATCCTTAATTCATAAAACGTTTTATACTTTGTTTCATTTCATTGCCAATTATATCTGAAAGAATATAAAAGTAAAGAGTTAATTATTTACTGAATATTTTTCAAACACTTTGTTTAATTGATTGTGCACCTGAATAATAGTGGCACATTTTGATAAATGTTTGACCGCAGCAGCACCAACATATGTGCAACAAGATGCTATTCCGCCCCTGATGTCTTGCAAAATTTTATCTATATGGCCTGTATATGGTATTAACAATTCACGACCTTCGGATGTTTTATAATTATCCATACCACCAGCAAATTTATTATTTGCATATTCCGAAGACATCCCATAGTATGTTTTAAAATGCTTGGTTTGAATAACATGTTTACCATCTGAGATTTCGTTTGTTTCATAATGTTTTTCTATTATGTTGCCTTCGGCTTCGTCAGTCCCAGCAAATATACCGCCAGCCATAACAAAATCCGAATTCAAACACAAAGCTTTGCATATATCGCCAATGTCAACAATGCCACCATCTGCACAAATATGTCCATTAACCGAATGTGCGATATCAGCACATTCCAGAATCAAAGACACCATTGGCACACCACAACCTGTTTGTTTTCTGGTTAAACAAGCCGAACCACTGCCAATACCACATTTAATAATATCTGCATAATCTAACAATTTTAAACAAATATCACCACTGGCAATATTCCCAACCATGATTACAGAATCCTGAAATTCTTTACGAACACGAACCAAAGCATCTAATGCTTTTGAAATATAAAAATTTGGGGCATCAATACAAATATTACGAACGGTGTTCCATTGATATTTAGATTCCAGATCTTTCAATTTTTGTATTTCGTTATCTATGTTTTTTAAACCGATAGTTACAAACAAATTATCCAGCGATATATTTTGTTTACGACAAGCATTTATAAAATTCCCTATTTCATCTACTGTATAGTGTTTATGTAAAGTTGCGAACATACCATTAATAAGCAATTGTTTAGCGATTTCAAAATTCCCAACTGTTGCCATATTCGCATTAAACACACCCAGACCTGTTCTGGTTTGCCCATGTTTAAATTTAAAAACACGTTGTAAATTTACATCTTTACGAGAATTTAAATTTATACCCATTTTTGGACGTATTAAAATATCAGAATAATCAAGGTATGTTTCGTGTAATATTTGTGTCATTATAAATATTCCTTTCTTAATTTTATTTTACCGTAACGGGTTCAATTATAGTCAAAACAAGTTGTGATTTTCAATAAGATTATCTAACAATTTTGCTATACTATTTGATTGCAATTATTCATACAAATTGCTATAATTATTGCTGAATCCAAGAGATTGGGTTCAGGGCTGTGGTAAGCCTACACGTTCGGTGCAAAAGCATCGTTATATCTGATGTTTTCGGTGCTTTCTTGCACCGTAATCATCCCTGACAATATGGTTGGGGAGCCGTTTGTTATAAAATACGGGCAACCGGAAGGCAACGGAACATTAACGTGTTATTACCAACTCCCTGACCGCCTATCTTTTGGGCGGTTATTTGTTTTTTATCACAATACATAATCAGACAGGGATACAATTGAAAATACAACGATACAAACATGACAACGACATATCATGGACTTTGGGGGCGACATTAACTATTGAACTATTAAAATGTCGACCAAAGCAAATTAGTCGCGTCTTTTTTAACTCACGCTTAGAACAATCAGATTCTATAGAAAACCTGATAACTCTTTGCAATCAGCATAATATTCCAATCGAACCAAACGACAAAATATTTAATATTTTGTCCCCAAAAGGTAATTGTTATGTAATCGCAGAATTTCGTAAATACACTGGTAAATTATCAGATACATCACACATTGTTTTAGTTAATCCATCCGATATGGGTAATTTGGGAACAATATTACGAACAGCGGTAGGTTTTGGCATACAAAATGTTGCTGTTATAAGACCTGGGGTAGATTGTTTCGATCCCAAAGCGATACGTGCATCTATGGGAGCACTGTTTCATGTTGAAATAGAATATTTTGATTCTATAAAGTCATATTGTGCCAAATTTCCCAACCATTTGCGGTACGCGTTTATGCTGTCAAAATCGGCAAAATCTTTGACAGATAATAAATTTCAAGAACCTTGTTCGTTGATTTTTGGAAACGAAGCAAGTGGATTACCCGGCGAATACGCAGATTTTTGTAAACCTGTAATAATAAAACATTCATCTAACATAGATAGTTTGAATCTTTCAATGGCCGTTGGTATAGCGATATTTGAATACACCAGAAATAATTGGTAGAAAGATGAAATATCTCGCATTCTAGTGTTGATAAAAATCAAAAACCGCCCTTTCGGACGGTTTTAAAATTTTGGTGCGAGCAATGGGGCTCGAACCCACGACCTCAACCTTGGCAAGGTTGCGCTCTAGCCAACTGAGCTACGCTCGCATGTGGGGTTATTTTGACATAGTTTTTCCCATAATGCAAGTATTTTTTTGTTGTATATAAAAAAAGCACCAAACGGTGCTTTTTCTGAATTTTATTTTTGATTTTGAAAACACTTAGAAACAATTCCAGCAGTAGATTTCCAAACCAATTCGTTTTTGTAATAATCATATTTTGATTTATCCATGACATTATCTTTGAAATACATGTCATCAAGCAATTTTACTTGTTGTGTGCACACTTCATCACGTATAGTCTTGTCCACACTATTTTCAAACAGACTATACATTCCGTTACCTATGAAACAACCGCCAAAACCACCTACAATTACAACACCAATTATGTTTAACAAATCTTTTGATTTTATTTCTATTTGCATGATTTATCTCCCTTGATTTTGTGTTCTGGCGAAAATCCCCATATCAGGACACTGTCTTTGTTTGATTTTGTTCAACCAGTCTGGGTCTCTTTCTGGGTTCGTTCATAAAAATAAGCACCAACATCCTGCTGCATTTTTTGTGCTTTGTGATAAAGTTGTCTACTATACAAATCCATCTTCTTAAGAAGGTCTAATTTTATATCAGGCGTAACATTACGTGCTATCAATTCTGGAGGATTTTGATTTTCTGACTTATCCCAATATAATTCTTTGTCCTGAAATTTTACACTTATCGGTTCTCCATATCCATCATACATAAAGCTTTCTAAGCCAACCCCATTTGATGCTTCAATAATGTACCACGTGTTTGGTTCAGCTTCTTTTTTGATATCAAATATATAGCTTGCATACTTGCCGAGACAATCGTAAACATTTACAACACCCTTGTTCTTGTTCTGAAAACGAAAAAACTGACATTTTAAGTTTAGATTGTTTGTATCTATATAAATCACGTATTCCCATATTTTCATTTTTTATCCCTTTTATTTTTCTTTTTTATTATCAAAAAACTTCGTTACTTTTTGCACGATTGGCTTTTTCATTGCTGTCTTTTTCAATTCGGCGGTTTTTTCTTTGATAATAGCTGATGCCAATTCACTGGTCTTTATTTCATCAAAGATTCTGTTTAATAATACAGTTTGCTTTTTATCTAAATAAACATCGCCTTTTTGGGAATATCTACGCAAAGAACGCAATTCAATGAAAACACGATATAATCCCCACGCAGATTCTGTCCAATGGTCTTTGTCACAGATTACAACACCATCTGGAATATCCATTGTAATTCCAAGTATTTTTGATACCTGTTTAAATTTTTCAGATTCCATTATTGGTGTTGCAGGAACGGCAACTATGTTAAAATCTTGTGGTCCCATCCAATTTGATTTTAATGT
>CAJONJ010000011.1 GCA_905236005.1 uncultured Alphaproteobacteria bacterium | reverse complement strand
TGAAAGCGTTGATTCATTTGTTCTTTTTTCAAATCAACCAATTTACTTTGCAAAGCTTCCTTTGTCAAAGCTTCTTTTTCGGCTGTTTTATTTACTTTCTTTTCTGCCATATCTTTTAACCTTTTGCACTTGTCTTAGTTCATTTTACGTTCTACGATTTTGGTTTTTACTGGCAATTTAGCAGCAGCCAACGCAAACGCTTCACGTGCAATTTCTGGTTTAACACCATCAACTTCAAACATGATACGACCTGGCTTTACGCGGCAAATCCAGTATTCTACAGCACCTTTACCTTTACCCATACGAACGCCACCTGGCTTTGCAGTCACAGGAACATCTGGGAAAATACGAATCCATAATTTACCCTGACGTCTCATATGACGGGTAATAGCACGACGGGCTGCTTCTATCTGACGTGCAGTTACACGTTCAGGAGACATAGCTTTCAATCCAAACGAACCAAATGCCAATTCACTGCCACCCTTGGCGACCCCGTGAATACGACCTTTGTGCTGTTTGCGAAACTTTGTTTTATTTGGCATCAACATGATTAAAACCTTTAAATTTTAATTATTTGCTTTTCTTTTCGCTGCTGCCGGCATATTCAGTCGGACGCGTCATTTCAGACGCCAGCTTTTCTTTGTTCACAACATCACCAGTATAAATCCAAACTTTTACACCGATAACACCATATGTTGTTTTGGCTTGAATTGATGCATAATCAATATCAGCACGCAATGTATGCAAAGGAATACGTCCTTCACGAATTTGTTCACTGCGAGCAATTTCTGCACCGTTTAAACGACCAGAACACATTACTTTGATACCCTGAGCACCCGCTTTCTGGGCATTTTGCACAGCTTTTTTCATTGCACGTTTAAAAGAAACACGTCCTTCTATTTGTTGTGCAATATTTTGTGCAACTAATTGTGCATTTAAATCTGGACGACGAACTTCATAGATGTTCACAACAACTTGATCGTTCTTGACCAGTTTTTTGATATCGTTACGCAAAGCTTCAATATCCGCACCATTTTTACCAATAATCATACCTGGACGTGATGTATGGATAGTAACAACTACCTTTTTAGCAAAACGTTCAATAACGATTTTGGCTAATCCTGCTTTCTTTAATTTCTTTTCAACAAATTTACGAATCTTAACATCTTCTGCTACAAAAGCTGCATAATCTTTCTTGCCAGCAATCCAGCGAGAATCTGTAACTTTATTTATAAATTCGCGTAATGAAATTGGTGATACTTTCTGTCCCATTTTTTTTCACTCCACTTTTATTTTGTTGCTTTTTTTGTTTGTTTTTTTTCAGGAGCCGCACCAGATTCCAATACAATTGTTAAATTGGAAAAAGGTTTCAAAATTGGACGAGCACTTCCTCTTGGTCCTGCCATAATACGTTTCATGGTTAATGCTTTGCCACACCAAATTTCTTTGATGAACAACGTATCTACAGACAAATTTTTATTGTGTTCTGCATTTGCAACAGCAGACAACAATGTTTTCAAAACTTCGTCAGAAACACGTTTCTTTGAAAACTTCAAAACATCAACGGCACGATCAACCGGCAAGCCGCGAACCATATCACAAACCAGATTTAATTTCTGGTGGCTAATGCGTATCATCTTGTTAAACGCACGAACCTGATTGTCTTTTATTCCATATCTTGTCATAATCTTACCCTACCCTTATTTTGCTGCTGCTTTTTTGTTTGCTGCATGACCTTTGAAAGTACGAGTTGGAGCAAATTCCCCTAATTTATGACCAATCATATCTTCTACGATTGATACAGGAATAAATTTGTTACCGTTATGAACTTCAAATGTCAAACCAACCATAGGTGGTACAATCGTACTGCCTCTGGACCAAGTTTTGATAGGTTTATGGTCATTTTTTTCAACCGCAACCGCTACCTTTTTCAAGATAGATGGATGCACATACGGACCTTTCCATACTGAACGAGACATCTTACACTCCTATTATTTCTTCTTTGCCAAATGTCTGCTGCGGATAATCATCTTTGCAGTA
>CAJONJ010000010.1 GCA_905236005.1 uncultured Alphaproteobacteria bacterium | reverse complement strand
AGCGTTGGCAGAGTGGTAATGCAGCGGATTGCTAATCCGTGACCGTGTTATAGCGGTCCACAGGTTCGAGTCCTGTACGCTCCGCCACAAAAATTAAATCGGCAAATGCCGATTTTATTTTTTTTACTTATTTATATTGACAATTTTGTATTTTAGTCTATACTATATAGTGTGTGGTGGAAAATCACGTGGTTGTGTGGTCAACAACAAGGGGTTACGGTGATAACGCAGTTAGAAAATTTTTTTGGTAAATTAAATTCTTTATACGGCAGTATAAAGAATAATGTTCATTGTACCAATGTAATAATGGACGCTAAAAAATATTTAAGACAAATTCCCCAGAGGGATTATGTATTTGCTAAGTTGCCATATAATTTGTCGTATACAATTAAATCAGATGTTTGGGGACAATTTAGTAGTAATGGTTGGTTTAATCAGATTGCTGTTAATCCAACATTAGTATCTGACGATTATTATAAATACTCTGGACACAAAATGCTCTTGATGACTACATTATCACATGAATTATGTCACGCAAATCAAAAAGCATGTGGACTGTTAGAATATAATTTGCAAAATACTTCGTTTGGTGATGTGTTTCGTGTCTACAAAATGACAGAGATAGAAACGGCATTATTGGAAGCAGTTATTGAACATGAATTGGTTAAAAAAACAGAATTTAAAGATTTTGATATTTCTAGCGGATTAGGTTTTTTGTATTATTACTGTTTAGACAAAGAAAACGGTGATATTCAAAAAGCTAAACGTGATTTTGTATTATTGTGTTGGACCAATTCATATAATAAAATCCAAACATCAAATACAAGATTGAAAAGTATATGTCAAAATGTTATTCAGCACTGGTATACTAGTTATACTAAAGATGCTATACAATGTGCTTTGAAACAGAAATTTACACAAAAAAACGCCTATACACCAATTCAGGTAATAGATGCTTGTTTACAACGAATGGGATTAAATGGTGTAATAAAACCAGAACTCTTTTTACAGAACGGTTCTGATAATGCTAAAACAGACAATAGAAAACGCACTGTAACATTGTTAACTCAAAGTGGTAAAAAATACTGTAAATATCGTATGCGATCAAACGAACTTAAGGTCACTTGGTTTAAAAATCAGGATACAAGAATATTACACACAATGTTAAAGAATGCTGATAAACAAAAATAAAAAACAAGGATAAAATATACAATGCCAAATATTGATTATAATAATTTATTGCATACCGCTATGCCATACCTTTGGATTTTGCCCAATATGCATTATATTTTATCAAATTTGCCAAAAAATATTCATTTAATATTTGCTGTGAATATACCTGGTGTAGCATGCTTTGATGCAGAAGAAAACGCAATAATGATTGACTATAAACTTATCAATACTTCCACCCCAGAAGCTATGTTGGTTTTTATCGTCAGTCTGGCACACGAATTATGTCATGCGAATCAAAAGAAATGTGGATTATATTTTGATGATTTAAAAGATGCTTCGTTTGGTGACACATTTCGTATTGCAAAAATGTTAGAACTGGAAACCAGATTATTAGATGCAATCAACGAATACGAATTATTAAAACACCCTGAATTTGCAGGGTGTACACCGTCTGAATACTGTTTGTTTTACAAAGCATTATTAGAGCATTCTAATGGTGATGTTCAAAAGGCAAAACATGATTTTGTTTTGTCGTATTGGACCAATTCGGTGTTTAAATCCAAAAACAGAGAATACATGAATGTATTCAAAGATAATATTTCACATCACTATTTTTTCTATACAGAACAATCATATCATCAGGCTTTGGAAATACATAAATTTAATCGTCAATCTGCACAAGTTAAAGTAGCATCACAGGTTGTTAAAGATTTTTTAAACCGCATGGGAATAAATAGTATAGATGCAACATGGTTTTTGAAAAACGGCTATGATAATGCAGAAACAACTCAAAATATACATGACGGTATCACAATATTTAATCAAGATGGTGATAAATATTGTAATTATTCGCCTACAATAGATAAATATTGGGATTTGGTGACGTATTTTGTAAATGATACCCCAATAAAAATGTTTTTAAAACATGGTTTAACCAAAGAACAAAATGAAATAACATCTGTTATGCAGAATATAATTAAATTTGAACAAGCTATCAAAAACAGAAACATGGAAACAATCAGACAAATCGTTTCTCAAGACCCTGGGATTATTGACAGACAACTGATAACAAACGATAGTTTTCCGTTATTGATGGCTATCCAAAATAATTATCCCGAAGCCGTTAATTTCATCTTGCAGAAAAATCCGAATTTGTTATTAAGTACCCAAGATGGTCGTACGGTTTTAACAGAATTACCAAAACTGACCAGTAAAATTTTACAATCAAAAATAACATATTTGTTCACTAAACAAATGCATACCAAAATGATGGAATCTCAAAAAGAAAAATAAACAACCGCCGATTATTACGGCGGTTTTGTTTTTACTCAAATCCCATACATTTTTTATATGCAGAAGGTTTCTTTTTAGTCCAACACTGTTTGTATATCGGTGCATTACAACCAGCTGGTCCGCATTTTAAATCTTCTTTGCTTAATTTTATATTTTCACATTTTGTGCCATCTGATGATTTATTACCCCATATACATTCACAGTCTGATAAATCATAATTTGGCCGCATCATTTTTGGACATTTTTCAATTTGATTTATAACTGGTGCTTT
>CAJONJ010000009.1 GCA_905236005.1 uncultured Alphaproteobacteria bacterium | reverse complement strand
ACATTGTTTTCTGATACAACTTCTGATTTGTTTCGTGTCTTATAAAACCTTGCTAATGTTTTTTTGTTCATAACCTAAATCCTTTCCAATAATTATAACACAAAACAGTATATCTCTCAACTCGCGTTTCGCCCACACACCACAACCAAAAAATTCAACCGGCTTTTGCTGGTTGAATTTTTACCTTTATCAAACTGACATCCACAGAACCATTTTCACCTTCATTGAACATACGGCAAAACATATGGAAACACAAATGTTATGTGTTATAATTTATCTTATGAAGCTAACAAATTTGGAAATTTTAACATATTTATCGCAAAAACCAATTGGCAAAGGAACAGAAGCCATCACATACAATGCAGATAAATACGTTCTGCGTATGCCGATACACATAAAGAACAATGCACAATTCAAAAAAAATTTAATGAACAATGTTTACAAATACAAAAAAGCACAAAATGTGCATGGTCGTAAAAATTTTGGTCAGGCTATATACAATTTTATTGATGAATCTAAATCGCAAATTGTTTTATCCGTATGTAAAAAGGTTACTGGGTTTCAAACAAATGATTTGGTTGAACCACCTTTAACAAAAAGAAAAATTACCGCTGCACAACAAAATGCTATAAAGAAAATGAAAATTATCGCATCTATGCCTATAAAATCATTTGAAAGACTAATAGAAGATTTAAATCATTTAACACACACGGATTTTACCATAGACCCCAGCGAAGGTAATTTGTTACTGAACCCTGAATCTAAAAAATTTTACATAATTGATTTACGGCCTGTTAAAAAAATCAGAAATATTGGTGATTTGATTTTATTATTACTGACCGATATTCCAGATATACCCGATAATTCTGAATATTATGATTTGGAATTAAAAATTATTACAAAACTGATACATGCAGCAAAATCATGCGGATTGACACACCCAGAACAATTAAAACTTAAACCAAGAGCTTTAGAAGTTATAAAATCACCACAAGCCAGAAATATGTATAAAAACAATTATCGTAACATCAAAATAATATAAATTTGTACTTTGCTAATACATTGCAAAGTTACATATATACGAAATTTTATAGTTTACTATTGTTTGGCTTGAAATTCTTGTGCCACACTTTCATCAAATCACAATTATAATCGGCACCCATGGTCAGAATAGACATAGTTTTATCATTGAATATTCCACGTGTGTATTTAATTATATCCTGTAATGTTATTGCGTTTTTCAATTTTTTATCTTCCGAAAAACTATATAGTTCTTTATTGCAATAATAATAATCTAATAACTTTCTTTCACGGTCAGCCCGAGAATCTAAGAACCTTGCATCCATCATTCTGATACGTGCATTCAATAAATTCAAATCATCTTGGCTCATTGTGTTGTTATAATAAATATCAGCACAAGTTTTTGCAATCAGTGCAACACACTTTTCTATATTTTTAGGTGCAATCTTGGTTTGAATACCATTAAGCAAAAATTTATTATTATCATCTAAAATATCCACATTTTGTATACCATATACCAAACCGTTATCCTGTCTTAAACACTTATTCAATTGCATTTCTACAAACAATCGCCACATGTCAACGCACAATCTTTGAAAACGATGATTTTTGTCCATCGGATAAACTTGTGAAAACAAAATATTAACCATGGTACTATTACGGTCAGGCACAGAAAGGTGTGCTTGGTTTGGTGTATATTTAACTTTGGTGTTTTCAGGAACATCAAACGGTTTCAAGAATTGAAATTTTTGTTCCAACGTTTTTAAAATTTGTTTTTGATTTTTTATTTTTCCAGACACAATTATCGTGCAATTGGTTGCTGACATACGTTTGCTGATAAACTTTAACATTTGTTCACGGGTAAAAGATTGTATATTTTCTGGTGTTCCTGTAGTTTTACCACAATAAACGGTATTTTTATTTCCAAACAATTCCCTGTCTACCAAATCATTATACTTTGTTTGTTCTTGGTCTAAAAAACGATTATACTCATCTAATATTGCGCCACGTTCTTGTTCTATACTTTCTGAATCAAACAAAGAATCACTAAGGATATTGGATAAAAAGTCAATCAAAACATTCAATTTGTTTGGTAAGCAATTACCATAAAAGTTCAATACGCTGTTCCCAGTATTGGCACTAAATCCCATGTCATTTGGCCACATAAACTTACGCATAGCATCTCTGTTTGGGAATCTGTGCGTTCCTTTGCAAAACATATGTTCACAAAAATGAGTAATGCCATATTGTGACGGTTTTTCATCACGAGACCCAGTATTAAATCTGATTTTAACATAAGTTGTTTCTAAATCCATTGAATCAAAAATAACCGCAATACCATTAGATAGTTTGTGTAAACTGGGATTATACTTCATTTCTGCACCTCTTGTGATTTGTGTGAATTGTAAAATAGTCTAAATACTTTGTCAACCAACGTATTGCCGATACACAGCAATCGAAAAAAACTAATAATATATATCAATTGGGACATTGTGGCCTTTGCAAAAATCTATGACAAAATTAACAAAAGCACAAACTTTTGGTGACTCTGCAATTTCAGTTCTGCAGACGCATTGTGTTTCCATTTCATATTCAAAATCCAGATTATCCAGACAAACTAACTTTTCACTATTTTTTTCAAACCACGATGGGAAAACAGTGATACCGTCACCATCATTAACCAACCGGTATATCAAAGCCAATGAATCAGAAATAGTATTCAAATGCTTTGCACGTTTTATAAGACTCTGGCATTCTGGCAGATTTATATAACGATAAACCATACATAAATTATGGTTTTCCAGCAAATCGTTTATATTTTGTGGAACACCATGTGTTTCCAAATATTTTTTACTGGTATAAAATTTTAGATGCGTTTTAAACTTGAACAAAACTGTCCCGTGAATATTCGGATGCAATTTTGGTTTAATAATTAGAATATCCATATTTGAGATATCTGGTTCTTTGCGCATCAATAATTCCAAACGAATTTTTGGGTATTTTGCATAAAATTCAGATAAATCTTTCAAAACAAAACTGCCAAACAAACCCTCTTCTGTCCATACAGACATAGAACCCGATAAAGTATCTATATCAACAAAATTTTCAGAAATTTTGTTAAGCAATTCTTCTATGGCACATATATCACTGTATATAATCTGAGTAGAATTTGTTGGTTGAGTGCCATCAAAATTTCTGTTGATAAGTTTAGTATGAAATCTATCTTCTAAATCCTTAATCAATTGGGACACATTAGAATTCTTCATGCCATTTTCACAAGCAGCGATTTGAATACTACCCTTATCAACAACTTCTTTCAAAGCCAATAATTCTTTTAATAAAATTAATTTTGTTTTTAATGTTGACATACTTATATGTTATACAGATAAAAATCTTTGTAAATAAAAATGTTTAATTACAAATACATTTTATAAAATCTTCCATTGTTTTTCCTGTAGAATTTAATATCTTTGCAATACTACCTGTTGAAGGCCATCTGGGTTGACCATATTTTGACCAGCGTTTACTTTTGTTAAATGTTGTTGCATCCAGACCTGAAAATTTTGCCAAACCAGAACAAGACATATTGTTTTGAAATGCGAACGTTTCGATTGCTTGCCATATTTCTTGATGTGTCATTTATTACTCCTTTTTGTTATGACACTATTCATTATATTCATATTTAGGAAATTGATTTTATCCTGTTTTTATTTATCGGGTATATAAAATGGGAAAAGACATAATATAATAACAGCACAAAACACTATATAATCTGCCAAAAACACACAATATAACAAAGGATTATACAGGGGTTATTTTCCTATTTTTTTAATATAATTTAGGTATTATTAAAACGTATAAAAAGAATTAAATCTTATATTGATAACATCTATGATACTTATTTTTGGTATATCAAATTATGTTATCGGAATAAAAAATCAGGTATTGTAACAATATATTCAAACATTGTTTGTTGTAAACACCACGATATACAAACAAAAACCACCCAAACGGGTGGTTTATTATTATTCATTTCATTATACAATTAAACTTTTGAACATTACCTGGCTTCATTGGTTTTATCAAAATCAATACCATTATTATAAAGCAAAGATATCAATCCATGAACACCATCTATTTTCTTGTTTCCAACCATAAAGTCTGGCAATTTCATATAGGTTTTATTTGCCAACACTTGTATTGCTGGGTCAAGACTGGCTCTGCCGTAAATAATTAACGATACTTTGTTAACATTTGAATCTGGGTTTACTTTTGCAAATTCATATACCGCATTAAAAATCAGTCGTGCAGATTGTTCTTGGGTCAAATTACCAATGATACCTGTTCCAAGTTCTGGTATAGCAACATGTTGTAATTTCTTATCATTCGCAGATTTTAATGTATTGAAAACAGCTTTGACAACAGCGACTGGTTGTTCTTGTGCGTTAGCACTTACTGTCGCAACATGAGCCAATTTTACACCCCTTTTACCAGATGTTGTTATCATTACATCACCACATTTAAACGGCTTTTTCTGGGCCGCTTTGTTATACACATCCAAACCCGCCTGCATTCCAGCATTGATAATAGCATAACCAACGCCACCACCTGATGCAGAACTGTTAAATTCGGGCACAACAATCAAATCTGCATTTTCTTCTGCGATATTGCCATTTTTTATAACAATATCAATATTTTCAATTTTATTCATTTTTAATCCTTTTATTTAATTACGAATCGTTTTGTTATTCACACAATAATAATAATAAAAAATTTTGATTTGTCAAGTTTTTTATCAAACCCCACCTAACACGGCAAGTTTATTTTTCCCAATCATGTTTTGAATTTATGCGGTTTTCTTGTTTCCATTGAACATGCGATTGTCTGGCGTGATAAACCGCAGGACAGTTTTTATTAACAACCGCAGAAGCCCCATCTGTCACAACAAAAAATGGCAAATCATATTCCGCTGCCAATTCTTTTACTTTTAAACAAAACTGTTGTGCCTGTGTCAATTTTTTCATGATAAGCTCTTTTTTATTATTCTTCATCAAATAATTCCGTTGGATCCAATTTGAATTGCAACATATTTGCTGTTGGACGTCCGCCATCACCACCCTTTCTTTGAATAGTTACTTTGCCCAAGTGCAAATTTCCCTTTGCTGTTATAACAACATCACCGTCTGAATAATGTTGCAAAGCTTGATTTATATTTACCAATACCCAACGTGCGTTTACTGTTATTTTTTGTGCAACCAGAATCCATTCCGCACTGAACATACCCCGACCTTTGATAATATCACTTAGAATTAATGTTTTATTTTGTGTAAACCAATCTATTATTGTATTTTGTTCCGTCTGAGAAAATTCATTTAAAAACATTCTTCTAGAATCTCTGACGTTATTTTTATACGGTAAATTTTCACCCGTATAATATTGCAATAATTTGTATACATCATCTGGCATATTCCATAAGTCTTTATAATGCGAAAGCCATCTTTTATCAACTTGATTAAACCCATTTTTATTTGAAACTAATTTAACTTGTATATTTTCTGTATCCAAAGCCTGTTTTAATTTTATTTGAATTTTAACATTCACATCCGATTTATAACCATGTAACACTTCTGCTGAAACATATTCTATATCTTTTAATTTATAGCCCATTAAAGTTAACCATTTTTGAGCATCTATATCAGAATCCCAGTTATTAAATTTATCGCATATCTCACGTTCATTTTTAAACCCATTTTTCGCTGTCTGAGAACCTTTTTTAACTAAATCAATCATCGGTTTCATCCTTGTTTACATATTTTACAATGCTTTTACCTATTTCTTCTATAACATTCACCGTCATGGCATTACCAGCTTGTGATAATAATTTAGAATTGGAAACATATTTTACATTATTAAGAAAATCTTTTGGAAACCCTTGAAGCAACAAACTTTCTAGTCCAGATAATTTTATTAACTTGTGATTTTTGGTATACAACAGACCGTGTCTACCTGTTCTTAATGTTGGACATACTCCAGAATAAATTCGTAAATCAGACTGTCTTGTGTCTAATACTTGATAATCAACACCCAGAATTTCATCCAGATTTATACGATTTTGATTATATTTATTATTTAAATATCTCTGAAATGTTTTATCGGTTACACATAATTCATCTTTATTATCCAACAAAAGATAATCTTGAATATTTAAAGATTGTTTTATAGCTGATGATGGAAAAAAATAAGGTTTATTATATAAATCTTTTCTGATACCCACAAAATAGACACGCTCTCTGATTTGTGGTATCCCGAAATAACTACTATTTAAAACTTTATAATTTACAATATAACCAACAGAATCTAGTAAATCTAAAATTTTCTGCAGTGTGCGACCATGGTCATGATTTACCAAACCTTTGACATTTTCCAAAATAAAATATGGAATTTGTTTTGTTTGTAATATTTTCGCCAAGTAATATATTATTTGTCCACGTTCATCAGAAAAACCTTTTCTTTGACCAACTATTGAAAATGTTTGACACGGAAAACCCGCTATTAACAAATCTACGTTCGGCAATGTTTCTGGAATAATTTTTGTTAAATCACCTAAGTTATTATTATCATTAAACAGACTGATATACGTTTTATCTGTATCTTCATTTATTTCACTGTGTGCAACACATACCATCCCTGACTTTTCTAAGCCTAATCTGCCGGCTCCAATTCCAGAACAAAAATCTATGAATGTCATTTTATTAGTCATGTGTCACTTTTTTTAAACTACAGCTAAATAATGTAAAAATATACAAAAAAAAGCAAGTTTATTTCTATTTTCTTGATAAAAATATTACATATTGTTATATTTGGACAAAAGGAACATTATATGAACAAAATTGAATACATTAAAAATGCTGTATCTGAATTATTGGGGAAAAATCAACAGGGGCATGATGACAAGCATGTTTTACGTGTTTATAAAATCGCTATGAAAATTTGTGACGAAACGTCAGATGCAAACAGAGAATTGGTCGCTGCCGCTGCCCTACTTCACGATTGTGATGATTATAAATTATTTGGCGAAGAATCTGAAAGATTACAAACCAACACTAAACGCATATTGGCTGGGTCTGGGTTTGACAATGAATTTTGCGAAAAATGTTTAGATATTATCAAACACATGGGGTACAGCAAACGGTTACAAGGTATTCAACCAACAAGTATAGAAGGAAAAATCGTTTCTGATGCAGATATGTGTGATGCATCTGGATTAATAGGTATCATGCGTGCTATGGAATTTAGAAATGGGGTTCCATTTTTTGTTCCTGATTGTCTGCCACCTGATAATTTATCTGCGGAAAGTTACAGACACGATTTTGACACCCCTGTTATTCATCATTTTTTTCACAAAACTCTACGTTTAAGGAATCTGGCTTTGACTGAATTTGGTCGCAAATGCTTGGAAGAAAGACATAAAACGGTTGTTCAGTTCTTAGATACATATTTTGACGAAGTTGATGCACCACAACCATGGAAAGATTTATTAAATAAATATAGATAAAAAGACCGGCATTTGCCGGCCTTTTTAATCAATTTTTACAGTGTAATTTCTGTATCTATCTGAATATTTCTGACAAACATTTCATCATGTGATACTAATAATATTGCACCAGTGTATTGGTTTAATGCGTCTTCCAATATTGCAATACTTTTGATTTCCAAATTGTTTGTTGGTTCATCCAAAATAAGCAAATCTGGTTGTTCTGTACCACCCAATATTGTCGCAAGTGTCGCTTTTAATAATTCGCCACCAGATAACGTGCCAACAATTTGCAAAGATGCATCACTACGAAAACCAAAATTGGCTGCTATTGCATGTGCATCATGTTTCAGACAACCAGATATATTCATTATGTTTTCAACTATGCTTTTATCTTTATCCAGCACAGACAAATCTTGATTTATATACGCAATTTTACCAAATGTTTTGACTGTTCCAGACTGTGGTTGTAATTTTCCGTTGATAATTTTTAACAAAGTTGTTTTTCCAGAACCATTTTTGCCAACCAAACGCACCCTTGATTTGCCATACACTGTAAAATCAAAATTATTAAATATTGGTTTATCATTGTATGCAAAAGACAATCCTGATATGACTATCAATTCTTTGCTATAAAACGATTTATTGGGCACAGGTATTTTTATTGTGTCGTTTCGCATTTGTTCAGACAAAGATTTTTGGATGGACATTTGTTCATCTAATTTTTTCTGAATAATTGCACGTTGGCGACCTTCTGTTTCGGCACTTTTTCCTTTCAGTGCGTTGGCTGCCAATTTACTGCGTCGTGCATTAGCAATTTCTTTTTGCTGTTTAGCTTCGTGATGTTGACGTGTATTTTGAGCGATATTCATAGTATTATTTAAACGTGCAATTTCTTTTTGAGCATTTATATATTTAGCATTCAATTGTTCTGATTCTGCGTTTTTCTGTGCTATATAAAAATCATAGTTGCCACCATAGACCCGTAATTGCCCATTTTGTAATTCTATGATTTTATCCATTTGTTGTAACAGTTCCCTGTCATGCGAAACGATAACAACACCATTTGGATACGTATTCAAACGATTAAAAAACAACTGTTTTGCATCCGCATCTAAATTATTAGTTGGTTCATCCAACAATAAAATATCTGCATTACTTTCAAACGCACGCATCAATGCAAACATTTGCTGTTCACCACCACTTTTAGAATCCGAAACATTGATTTGGTTCAACATATACACAGTTGCATTTTTATTTATATCACCAGAATCTGGCAATAAATCCCCCGCCAACAATTTTAACATTGTTGTTTTTCCGCAACCATTATCGCCAACAATCGCAACATGTTCACTGTCATTAAAAGCAACAGACACCCCATTCAACAAATTGTTGTCGTTATACCCAAAAAATACTTTTGATAAAGAAATAAAATTCATGATAAAACCCCATTATTGTAATTGAAAACTGCCACATATTTCATGCGGAATTTATGAAAAAATTACAATATTACATACGCATCGGGTCTTATCCTTTTGTTAAATTACACACTGTCATTGTATTACAAATATTTAAAAAGTCAAATAAAACCGACAAATTTCAAAATCGTATAGAACAAAAGCTATATTTATGATACAATTTATAATCATAAATCATAAAGGGGGAACAACATCATGAATAGGGCTATAAAATTCAAATTAAAAAATGGCAAAACCGTCACTATCCGTCGTATACGAGCAGCGGATTATGATATTTGTATGAAATACATGGCTAAATTTTCACGTGATCCTGGTGCATTACAAACGAATCAATATCCTGGTCAGCCAAAGAAAGACAAAGAAATGTCTATAAAAATGTATGAAAGTAATACTAGATTATTTATCGGTGCATTTGATGGTAAAGATGTTATTGGTATGGCCAGCATAGGCAGACAAAATCCAGATCACCCATATCAACAAGGTATCAGAGCAGGAATTGGTTTCAGTATATTGAAAAAGTATACTCATAATGGGTTGGGAACAAAAATGTTACAAATTCTGGAAAAATGGGCACGTGAAAACGGTGTCAGAATGTTGTACGCAGATATTCGTCATTTAAATATACCATCAATCGCTACATTTATTAAATCAGGATTTTTAATTACAGGTCTTCAACGTAATGTTGATATAGTAAACGGTAAATTTATCCATCGTTACGCTGTTGAAAAAGATTTAACCGAATAAAAAAAGACCGGCATTTGCCGGCCTTTTTAATCAAATTTAATAACCTGTAAAACTTCTGGTAATTCTGAACATATAAAATGACCACGACCAGAAAAATTATGAATCCGAACATCTGGTAATTCATGTTTAATTTTTTCAACACTGCTTAAAATATACGCATCATCATCAGAAACCAATATATCTATTCCATTTTTGGTGCGTTTTATTATATTTGAATCAAAATCTATATTTTTATAAAATCCATTAGGTTGCCAATTTTCTGCATCACACCATGGTGCAACCAACACCAATTGTTTAACCTTTAATTCAGGATGATTAGCAAAATATTTTAACACAAAACCACCACCAGCAGAATGGCCAATTAAAACTGTATTTTCATTTATGTCTTGTCTGTTCATAATAGGTTCCCATTCATCATACTTCATCAACACTGCATGTGCATGGGGAAATTGTGGCATTTGCATTAAAATATCATGCTGGGATTCAGTCATAAATTGCAACCAATATTTCCAATTCTTTGGTGGATTGTATTCTTGGTGATTCCAATCTTGTTCCGGATCCATCACACCATGACAAAAAATAATATTCATTTCATACCCCCGTAATTTATAAACTGCTGCATTCTGTCAAAGAAGATTTTTCATTTCCGAACATATATGTCGGCTGATTATCTGTCACAATAATTTTTAAATATAATAATTGGTCACGATATCTTGTTTCATAAAATTCATCAGAATCTTTGTATTTTCGCATTATGATTTTTTCTTTGTTCAAAGTCAATTCTATCAAATCATCAAAAACTTTGATATCATATAAATCTATAAATCTTTTATTCATGTTACACATAAGTTTTGATGTTTTATACAACGCATTGTCACAAGTATAAAAACCCTTTAAATAACGTATCAATTTTGACAAGTTTGATTGACAAGTTTCAGAACATTTATTTTCACAAGCTTCTCTACTTTGTCTGTCGTCACGTTCTTGGTCTGTTTCATCTGAATTTTTTGATTTGTATTGTTTAAAATCTTTGGCTTCAAATTCTTTAACATTAACCCAATCAGATAATATTTTATAATTATCTAACTTTGTAACGTTACAAAAACAATTTGGCCCAGGTTTATTGTTTTCTGCATCATATATATCAGAATCCAAACATAAAGATAACCCCGAAATATTCATGTCGCTGGATTCTTTGTTTATAACACGCCATTCACCACCAGTATATATTCTTTCACATCTGAATCCATTACAATATGTTAATTTATTCGCATGCATTTTTTCATCATACATCTTGTAACCGATATCCGTGGCAACTGGAATCAAGACCAATCTTTCATCTTTATCTTTGCAATCTAGTGCGAAAACATTTGACACAAATAATGTACACATAATGAAACACAACCATTTTCGTAACATATTTTATTACCTTTGTTTTATAAACACGATTATATCATTTTGATTGTTTTTTACAACATGTTTTGGAATTCTAAAAATCACTTGAAAACGCAGGAAAAAATGCGTATAAATATAGTGCATATGATGCAAGAGGCAAACTGTGTTAGAAAACGAATCTGATGGTTATCCAATACAACAAATCAGCAAAATTATCTTGTCTAGTTTGTATGATGGAAATAATTTTGTTGGTTATCAGAAAAAAATTATTTTTCATGGTGGTTACTATCACAAAAAAATTTACGATTCAAATAAACTGTTATTGTCACACGAAAAATTTGCACCAAATGATATATTGACCAGTGCAGAATTTTATCAAAACAACAAAATTATCCGGTATATTGAAACTGATATTGATTCAAACGGAATCAGACATGAAATTATTTTGGATGCAAACCATAAAACAATATCACATAAAAAATTTGATAAACTTAAACGCTTTATTGGTGGTGGCATTTATGAAAACGGTAACTTTATTGGCAATAAAATAATCAGATACACTGAAAATGGTGTTTATGAAACAAATACGGATGCCACGTATCGTGTAATATCAGAAGTAAAGATAAATCCTGAAATTTATGCGAACACCGAACAAAAACAATTACAAGAAATTGTTTTAGAAACTCACGTCAGATCACATACTAAAAATGGTGAAATATATGAAACTGTGTTTGATGGTATGCGTAATATTATATCTAAACCACGATTAATACAAAAAGCACCAGAAAAAAAATCTGGCGACAAACAAACAGTTTTACCAAATACCACAACAACTATGATTACAGAACAAAAAGCCTGTCACCCAAATTTAGCTGGTAAAATTGTTACACTTCTCAAGAATTTTTTGAACAAACCAAAAACATTATAAAAAATGCCAAATTGGCATTTTTTTAGCAACAACAAACTCTTGACAAACTACGATTTTATACTATTGTTAAACAAGGTATTTAAAAGGAAATCATTATGAAAAATATTAAAAATTTATTAAAACAAGCCGCCATATCATACACAATTATTACATCTATGTTTTTAGGTAACGGCTGTGCGACAACTGATGAACAATCAAACAACAATGAAAAAACAAGAATTATTTTATCCAAAGATTATGATTCAATCACAGATTTAAGCAACTTTGATAGAGTTGGTTTTATGACAGCTTTGAAAAACGTTCGTCAAGCAGAAGCACAAAAATATCATTATGATGCAGAACAACAAAATTATGCATTAAAATGCTTTGATGCATGCGGTGGTGCTTTCATAAAACAAGGTAAAAATTATAAATATATGCCTTCTAAGTATGAATTTAAACAAAACGCATGTTTCTGCAATGGTCAAGATATTATTCCATATAAAGAACAAGAAACTGTTGAAACAGAACGTAAAGCATGTCAACAAATCTGTGAATCTGCAAACACAGAAGAGAAAACATACACAGCAGACTGGGATAAAACCCGTCCATTTGGTGAATGTGTATGCAAAATTGTTGAACAAAACAACCAAATTCAATATTAAAGATACCATCACAATCAATTTGGGCGACAAAATAATGTCGCCTTTTTTGTTTATAAAAGCCCAAATACTTGACAAATCTATTTTTTATACTATTGTTAAATATTATAAGATTCAGAACATGAAAAGAATAACAAAGAAATATCTTAAAAGAAAGCTTCGTAATACCGCCCAAACATTGCGGGAAACACTGTTTCCAACACCTACTGAAATGCACCGCATGTGGCACACAGAAAACGAACGCACAGACAGATACGAAAAATACATTCCACACTATACAGCCCAGACATATTTTGTACCTGCCAGTTGGTTTTTGCTGTTTTGGTTTGCATATTTTATGATATTTGGCATTTCAATGAACAACCACAAACAAACCATTGACATAGAACCATTTGACACTGCTAACACAGAAATCAACCACATAGAATTTGAGCCAGCTGAACACAATCCACAAATTGTTCAAGCATGGAATTATGTTATGAAACCATTAAATCTGGACAAAGATACATATCTTAATTGGCTGATATTATTACAAGGCACAATAATCGGCCTGGCACCCACAGTTATTTTGGCACACCGAAAAAATTTAGTTAACAAGATGTACGCTGAAAAATGGAAACTGATAAGCCCGATAGATAAAACAGATATAAAAATTATTTACAATATGTCAAAAGATGCACCAAATTATTTTTATCATTTAACACTAAGTTTGACATCTGCTGAAAAAATGCATAAATATAAAAAAATTGCTGCCCCGATTATTCATGGTTATATAGCATCACATCCAGAACCAGAATACAACAAAGAAGTAATGGCTATATTGAAAAGATTTGCAGACAGCAAAACAAAATAATTGAAAACTATACTATTTCCATGTAAAATGCTTGCAAACGGTCCCATCGTCTAGCGGTTAGGACATCAGATTCTCATTCTGGTAACACGGGTTCAATTCCCGTTGGGACTGCCAAGTTTCGTTATAAGTTGCTTTTTTGACGATTTTGTGGTATAATATTGTCTAACAATCTGAACGGCTTTATCGCCGTTTTTTATTTTCCCCTAACGAAACAAAAAAGGAGATTTAAATGGAACCTACATATATATCTGCTTTCCCAGGAATTGGAACAAACAGAATGTTTGTTGGTAATGATGGAAATATTTACGAAGCCAGTGGTGGTAGCAGAGCCTGGCGTAATAATAACCCTGGTAATTTAGAAGATGGAAAATTTGCTCGTGCTAATGGTGCCATTGGCACAGATGGCAGATTTGCTATATTTCCAGATATCACGACTGGTTTTAACGCGATGGCCAGTTTATTAGCGACCAATTCATATCAAAACCTAACAATCGAAGGTGCTATAAATCGTTATGCACCACCAAGCGAAAACAATGTTGAAAATTATTTGAAATCTATAGAACGACAAACTGGTTTTGCACGTTCAACGCCAATGAAGCAACTTTCAAAAGACAACCTGTTAAATTTGGCAAGGGCTATGGCAAAACACGAAGGAAACAAACCAGGAAAAAAACGTTTGGTTTTCAAACATGAAGTGTATATCTGGGTGACAGTCGGTGATGATAAAGTTCGACCAGAACATAAAAACCTAGACGGTCAAACAAGAACATGGTATGATTTACCTCGTCCAAAGGAAGAACATGGATGCAGATGTCATGCCGAAAGTGTTGATTAGATATTTATTCGTTGTGCTTGTGTGTTCTGGTTGTGAAAACACAACTGAATACACGGGTGTTTTTTCTGATGGTTTGCCAAAACCAAATAAAACCGAATTTTTTGATTTATCTGATGAACATTATGGTATTGAACATATTGATACTTTCTATATTGACATAAACAACAATCAAAAAGCCGACACCATTGAACGTGGTCGGTTTGTAACAAGAACAGCACATGCTTATACTTTTTATAAAATAACTTTAGATGATGGAACAAAACTGGAAGAATTACAAACAAGCGAAGGTGCAGATTGTATTTTACAAGCATACAAATTTTCTTTTGAGCCATTTACGATTGTAAAAGCAACTAGACCTTTGGGCGATAATTACGCAGAACCAACAAAAGCTACAATAGAAACATTTAGAATATCTGATAATGAACTAAAAAGAATACAAAAACAAAAAGGTCGCACGATTTGCGATGTGCGGTATTTATTATAATTTATTCTAACAAAGATTTTGCTTGTTCCAATAAACTGATTGCCGATTCTATATCATCTTTATCTTGAACCGACATTTGCAATTTGGATTTTGGCATAACTGATTCTGTTTTTTGTTCAAATTCTGCCGTTTCTTCACCAAACGACCCATTATGTAAAATCTTTTTAACACCAGTTATTGTCATACCTTTGACATACAACAAAGACTTTATTTTTTCCAGTTTGTCAATTGTATCTTGGCGATAATAACGACGACCACCAGAACCAGTTGTCGGACGAATTGCACCTGCGAATTGTTTTTCCCAATAACGCAAAGTGTGTGCAGGCACATCAAGTCTTTTTGCGACTTCATTTATTGGTACAAAATATTCACCATTATTTTCCATGTCTGCACACCATTTTGTTTTTATTCAGTAATTTCTGTATCAGCTACAGTTTCTGCCGTAGAGACAGTTTCTGTATCAGCATTGTCAGACACAGGCATTTCTTCTTCGTCTTCTTTGGCAATAGAAATTGCAGATACAACTTTTTCATTTTCGGCTGTTCTGAATAATGTTACACCAGCAGTTGAACGACCTGCGATGCGGACATCTTGAACTGGTGTTCTGATGATTTTTCCACCATTTGTCACCATCATGATATCTTGGTCATCGTTGACTGGGAACGAACCAGCAACCGCTGTATTTTTTCCACCTAATTTGATATTTGTAAAACCATTTCCACCACGATGTGTTAAACGATATTCATAAGAACTGGTTCTTTTACCAAAACCATTTTCAGATACAGTCAAAATAAACTGTTCTGTTAATGCCATCTTGGCCATTTGTTCATCATTTAATACCAACGTTGTATTTTCTTCTTCACTGTCAGCTTCTTCTTCTATGCCAGTTGCTGCACGACGTAATGCACGACTTTGTTTTACATACGCAGCACGAACCACAGAATCAGATTCACCATGATTCAACATAGCCATACCAATTACATGGTCATCTTTCTGTAAAGATATTCCACGAACACCAGTTGAATTACGTCCTGCAAAGATACGTATTTCTGGCACAGGGAATCTTATGCAACGACCACGATACGTTGATAAAAATACATCTTGGTCTTCGGTACAAGGTAACACAGAAATCAAAGAATCACCTTCGTCTAATTTCATAGCAATCTTTCCGTTTGCACGTATTGAATCAAAATCAGACATACGATTACGACGCACTGTTCCAGATGCAGTTACAAACATCAAGAAATGTTCTTTGCCAGATTCTTGAACACGTTTTACATCTTCTTCTGAGACTGGCAAAATAGCCGTGATTGTTTCACCATCTGTCAAAGGCAACAGATTTATCAATGGACGACCTTTGCTGGTTGCAGATGCTTCTGGTAATTTGTACGTTTTCAATTTATAGCACAAACCAGTAGAAGAGAAGAACAATAATGGTGTATGTGTATTTGCAACAAACATATTGACAACATAATCGTCTTCTTTGGTTGTCATCGCATTGCGTCCTTTGCCACCACGTTTTTGTGCACGATATGTATCCAAAGAAACACGTTTAATATAACCTGTATTAGATACAGTCACAACCATATCTTCACGTGCAATTAAATCTTCTATATCTATATCTATTTCTGCATCGGAAATTTCTGTTCTGCGTGGCTGAGACCAATTATCACGAACAGCAGCAGTTTCTTCACGAATAATTTGCACTATGCGTTCATGGCTGCCCAATATATCCAATAAATCTTTAATTGTCGCACCCAATTCAGTTAAATCGCTGTGAATTTTATCACGTTCCAAACCTGTCAGTCTATGTAACTGTAATTCCAAAATTGCTTTGGCTTGGTCTTCGGACATATAAAACATACCGTCTTTGTATTCCGTATTTGGATCGTCTATCAAACTGATATAAGATTCAATATCAGATGCTGGCCATCCACGTGCAACCAAAGCTGTGCGTGCTTCATCCGGATTTGCAGATTCTTTAATCAATTTTATTACTTCATCTAAATTACCGCATGCCACAGACAACCCCAACAAAGTATGTGCACGATTACGAGCTTTGTTTAAATCAAAAATTGTTCTGCGACGAATAACTTCTTCACGAAATTCAATAAACGCATCTAACACTGTACGAACCGTGAACAACATAGGACGCCCACGATTCAATGCCATCATATTCACAGGAAAATTAGATTGCATTTCTGTATCTTGGAACAAATGATTTAATACAACCTCTGGCACAGTGTCACGTTTCAATTCTATAACAATACGCAAGCCTTCTTTGGAAGATTCATCACGTATATCAGAAATTCCTTCTATGCGTTTATCTTTGACCATTTCTGCAATTTTAATAATCAGTTGAGATTTATTTACCTGATACGGTAATTCATCAACTATGATTACAGGATGATCATGCATTGTTTCCATATGGGTTTTTGAACGAACAATTATAGAGCCACGACCAGTCGTATGTGCCTTATACGCACCAGCATGTCCCATAACGATACCACCAGTTGGAAAATCTGGTCCAGGAATAATTCCAAACAATTCATCATCTGAAATATCTTTGTTGTCTAACACAGCTAATATACCGTTACACACTTCACCTAAATTATAAGTTGGAACATTTGTTGCCATACCAACAGCAATACCACTGCCACCATTTACTAAGAAATTCGGGAATTTAGTTGGCAACACAATTGGTTCTTGTAATGTGCCATCAAAGTTCGGTTGCCAATCAACTGTGTCTTTGTCTAAATCTTCCATCATTGTTGCACCCAATTTAGACAGGCGTGCCTCTGTATAACGCATAGCAGCAGGTTTATCACCATCACGTGAACCAAAGTTACCTTGACCCTGAACCAACATTTCACCCATAGAAAAATCCTGAGCCATACGTGCCATTGCTTCATAAATAGATGAATCACCATGCGGATGGTAACGTCCCATCACATCACCCACGATACGTGCAGATTTTACAGTTGATTTTGTTGCAGGTGCAACTTCGTTCATAACATACAAAATACGACGATGCACAGGTTTACAACCATCCCTGACATCTGGCAATGCACGATCCACAATAACAGACATCGCATAATCCAAAAAGCTGGTTCGCATTTCATGTTCAATTGGTGACTGAGGCACATGAATTTCATTTATTTCGTTTATTTCTGACATACTTATTTTCCCCTATTTTTCAATAATAAAAACATAGCAAAAATTTAGTCTTTTGGTCAAGGATTAAAGCAAAAAAATATCAACAAAAAACACAAAAAAATCATATCAATATTAAACTTGACAAAAACACCTTGCGTGTTATAATATTCACACTAATTCAAGGATTATTAAACATGAAAGCAACAAGTATATTTTTACCATTTTGGAGTGTTATGGGTGCAATATTTGCATTTGAATTGTTTCTGGAAGGCATGAAACGTCTGGGTTTGGTAAAAAGTAAATAAAATAGTTGCGTTTTCATAAAACGTATGATTAAATATAGGGGCAAAAGGATTTAATTATGGCAACAAAAAGAACTTATCAACCATCTAAAACACGTCGTGTGAAAACGCATGGGTTTCGTGAAAAAATGGCTACTAGAAGCGGACGTGACGTTTTAAATCGTCGTCGCAGTGTCGGTCGCAAACGTTTGGCCGTATCCGCAAAGAATTAAAAAATCGCCAATCGGCGATTTTTCTTATTATTCCCAATAGCAAATTATTTTTGCGTGTTCGGTTTCATCAGTCATTATTTTATGACGGGTTTCATATTCGCCCATCGCAACTTCTATACGCACTGTTGGGGTTGTAGGATTTATTTCATGTTCAAAATATATTTCCAAACCACGCAATTTATGTCTGTTGCGATAATCAAACCCAACTGATTCAGTTGCCCAAACCGCATACACAGCATTGTTTATATGTTGATTTACATCTATATCATCAAAACGACATGCCATTACACAAGATTTGGTTGGAACAAAATCTGGACATTTACAAAAATCACGTTCCCAAATTCTTTCATCTAAACCATGCCAATCTGGTAAAACTTCTGAAATTCTAGCTGGACGTCTGGTATTTAAATCTATTAAAACCCATTGACTGATTGCACGAACTTTTAATTGTCCGTTCACGTCCCGAATTTCAAAATCACGTTCAGATTTTAATGCCCCTGATACGGACGGCCATGTTGTATAAACCAATTTTTCATCAGCACGTGGCATATCTATAATATCAATCAAATAATGTGTAACAACCCATGCAACATTATGTTCACGACAATAGCTGCGACCTGCTCCTAACATTTCAGCATGTTTATCTGCCAATCCTTGAAGTTCATTCATCAACATAATTGGACGCATAAAACCATACCGGTCACACTGATATGTTTTCAAGACATGTTCTTCTGTTAATTTGGTTACCATTACACACCCTCCTTTACCCGAATACATTTTATTGCTGATTGTTTTGTGCAACGACAAAATCCAATTCATCACCCAACACAATTTCATTTGCACGTGCAGCAGATTTAATCAAACCATGCAAAATATCAGGTGTATCTTTTGGAATTGTTAAAGTTTCTAATTTTGCACCATTACCAATCTTGCGATCTGTTCGCATACCACGAACACTTTTCAAAATATCCAATGCAATATTCATTTGTGCAACATCCGTATCGTATTCTGCATGAATTTCTGGATATTGCGTTAAATGTAATGTTTTGCCACCCTCGTATTGTTTGTAAATCTTTTGCCATAATTCTTCTGTGATAAACGGAATAAATGGTGCATACAAACCAATTATTGCACGTAACACTGTGTATAGCGTCCATTGTGCAGACAATTTAGATTCTGATGAATATTTTTCAGGTGACCAAAATCTGTCTTTGATAAATTCCAAATATTGATCACAGAATATTTCCCAAAAGAAAGTATCAATCGCAGAACGTGCATTGTAATTAAAATACTTATCTAAATTTTTACGTGTTTCTGCAACTGCTTTATTCAATTCAGATAACACCCATCTGTCTTCTATAAATCTTTCGTTTACAGGAATTTCTTTTGCTGTTGCTGGGTCAAAATCTGTCAGATTCATCAAAACATACTTTGATGCATTCCATAGTTTAGTCAAAAGTTTTGAACCACGTTTAACTTCATCTTCTATGTACGGTAAATTTGTTCCGATTGGTGCAGTTGCATTCCAATAACGCAACGCATCAACACCAAATTTATCAATTGCATCCATTGGGTCTGTTCCGTTACCTTTACTTTTAGACATCTTTTTACCCTTAGCATCCACAACCATTCCATGCATATAAACAGTTTTAAACGGAACATCACCCATAACATAAATACCCATCATAATCATACGTGCAACCCAGAAGAATATTAAATCCGCACCAGTACACAAATAATCTGTTGGATAATATTTTTTTAATTCTGGGGTATCTTCTGGCCAACCCAATGTTGAAAACGGCCATAAACCTGATGAAAACCATGTATCTAATGTGTCTGTATCTTGTATCAGTTTTTTACCACCAGATTGTTTAATTGCTTCTTCTTCTGTTTCGGCAACATAAACATTACCGTCTTCATCATACCATGCAGGTATACGATGTCCCCACCACAACTGACGAGATATCGTCCAAGGACGAATATTATTCATCCAAGACATAAACAAATTATATCTGTGTTCTGGCAAGAATTTTATTTTGCCCTCTTCCACTGCTTTGATAGCAGGCACGGCCAATTTTTTTGCATCAACAAACCATTGTGTTGTCAGCATTGGTTCAACTGGCACACCACCACGTTCTGAATATGGTGTTGGAATAACTTTGTCTTCTATTTTAACCATTAAACCAGCAGATTCTATATCTTCTACAATTGCTTTGCGTGCATCATATCTGTCCATACCACGATATTTTTCTGGTATCACAGATTCATTATTCAATTTAGCATCTGGTGTTAAAATACACAGTGGTTCCAAATTATGACGCAAACCAACTTCGTAATCATCAAAATCATGTGCAGGTGTAATTTTCACAGCCCCAGTTCCTTTTTCTGGATCTGCATGTTCATCAGCCACGATTGGAATTTCAATATCAGTTAATGGAATAATCGCTTTTTTGCCGATTAAATGTTTTAATTTCTCGTTTTCCGGATGAATTGCAATTGCTTTATCCCCAAACAAAGTTTCAGGACGAGTTGTTGCGATTTCAATAAAACCACCATCAACCAATGGATAATTAAAATAATAAAACTTTCCATGTTCTTCACGTGTTTCAATTTCAACATCAGAAACCGTAGTCTGTTGTTTTGGACACCAATTCACAAGACGTTTATCACGATAAATCAGACCTTCATTATACATACGAACGAACAATTTAGTAACTACACGTGATAAATTTTTATCCATAGTAAATCTTTCACGTTTCCAAACTGGTGTTGCACCCAAAATATGTAACTGGTTTATAATTTGACCACCATATTCTTTACACCAATTCCATGCGGCATCTAATTTTTCATCCATAGACAAAGTTTTTGGATTTATACCACGTTTAGACAAATCACGTTCAATCAACAACTGGGTAGCAATCGCAGCATGATCTGTACCGGGTTGCCATAAAACATCAAAACCACACATACGTTTATATCTGCAAATGATGTCAGTCAACGTATTATCCAATGCGTGTCCCATATGCAAATTACCAGTCACATTTGGTGGTGGCATCATTACACAAAACGATTTTTTATTTGAATTTACATCATTTGTCCAAAAATCATTTTTATCCCAAAATTCTTGAATTTTGGTCTCTAAATCACGTGTATTTATGTTTTTGCCTAAATCTATATTCATTTTGATGCCTTTATACTTGTATAAACAGACGGATTTTACACGATAAAAAACACAAAATCAAGTGTGCAAACAATAAAAGATTCCTAGTGAAAACAAAGACAAAATAGCCTATGATTTATTTAAAACAAAGGCTGTATCATGAACAAAATTATAAAAATGCTGATTAAAGAAAATATTCACAACAATTTACTACACCGAACAGCCACAAATACAGGTGATAAATATGCTGTTTTAGACCCCACAGGCAAAGAAATTTTGTCTGTGGATAATGGTTGGGCAAAAAATCATTACAGTGTATCTGTAAACAAAAAACCTGCATTAGCTGTCAGATGGGACGAAACAAACAGCAAACCTTTGACCCCCGAACAAAAAGATATGATTGACATAATAAACGCATGCAAAGAAAAAAATGATTTACAAGAAACAGCTCAAACTATGACTGAACGTGAATTAGAAATGGCAAATTTTTTACAACAATCTTTGTGCAAAATTAAACATTAAATTGCATGAACCACACGACAAAACGAAACTGCGTATACAGCAGAAACACTAGCTTTGCGTAAAATACGATTTAATTCATAAAACGTTGCACCAGATGTCATAACATCATCAACCAGTAAAATCTTTTTACCTTTTATTTTATCAGAATTTAAAATTTTAAACACACCACGAACATTTTCTCGTCTTTGTTTTGCGTTTTTATGTCCCATATCTGGTTTGTATTTTCTGGAAATAGTGTCCACATCCAGAACTGCATTAAAATATTTTGCAATTGGACGTGCAAGAAGCGTTGCTTGGTTATATCCACGTTTAAACAAACGTCGCCATGCCAGTGGCACAGGTATTACAATATCAACATCCAGATTCAAATCACGCAAAGCATTTATCATAGCACGTGACATAATCATCTGATATTTCAAAGCAGACGCATGTTTAAAAGGCAACATTATATTTTTGGAAAAATCATCATATACACATGCAGACCTGATAAAATCCAAATCGTTTTCACCAGCCGCACAATGTGGACACATTGGGGCTGGCCCCAAATCTAAATCTGCTGGAAATGGATAACCGCATTTAAAACATTTCGGATTTGATATCCAATTAAAACCCGCCCAACATTTTGCACACAATGCACCATGTGATTCTACATCATCGCCACATATCGGGCAAGTTGGTGGAAAAATAAAATTAAAAAATTTACTGAATAATTTTACCACGACATACTTTTGTATGTTTTCTTGGCCACACTGTCACCAAATTGATTACGTTGCTGTTGTGTCAAGGTTTCAAACAAATCACCAGATATAATACGCAACACAAACGCATCATCATTACGTTGTGTCAACACAGGCATTATACGTTGTTCAGAAACACCAGCATCACGTAAAACCTGTTCTACGATTGCCAAACGTTTAGCAGCCAATTTTCTGTTATCTTTGTCATGTGTTGCAGATTCTGGAATAGCAACCTGAATTGCACGTTTTGGATTATTTACAACGATTGCGGCATATTCACTTAACAAATTATAATTTTCACGTGACAAACCAGAATCACCATTTAAGAAAGATATTTTTATTTCCAATGGACGCACACCGCCATTATTTTCAGACAAATCACGTTGAGCGGTAAAACCTTCTGCTGAAACATTCATATCACTGACTGTGTCAAATCTGTCATCAACACGATACGTAGAAAGATGTTTGTTTTCAGATAAATATGTTTTCTTGAAAGCCTTTTTTAATTCATTTGGTGACATTTTTGACATATCGCTGACACGTGCGACAGTTGGTTCTGCTGGATTTGTAGCAACAGAACGCACAATAACATCATCAGATGATTTCATTGGTACAATTTCACGACGAATATTTACACCATCATGATTTTCAACAACCTTTGGTTCTGAAACAGATTCAAATTTATCAAAAATTTGTGGTCTGGCAACAACACTGCGTTCACGAGCAATATTTTCAGATGTTTGTTTTTGCAATTCGCCAAGCCGTTTAATTTCAGAACGTAAAGAATTTAATTCAGCCAACATCTCTTTCTGTGACACATGTTCATCCGCAGACACAACAGGTTTTACAGAACGTGCAGCAACACGAATTGGTTTGGCATCTAAACTTTCTTCTGGTAATAAATCATCTGAACGAACGACAGCAATTTCATCCATACGTGGCATGCGTAAAGGTGCTTCATTGCGGGCCCACAAATCAGAACTGGGTCTTTGTGGTTTTAACACATCATTATTTGCAGCAATTTTTGTATTATTATTTGTTGTTTTTGTTGCCTGACGTGCAACAACTTTTTTAGTTGTGCTTTTTGGCAACGGTGCAACCGCAATATTTTTTTGCGGTATAAAATCTTCACCAAATGCGGCACGTGCTGACACGTTTCCAGATGACACATCAACAACCGGCAAAGCCGCACCACCAAAGGCGTTCAGACATATTAAACAACCCAATAAAGATACAGAAAAACGCTGCATATTCCTTTCCTTCCTTGTATCAATCATAGAACAAATCGCAAAAGCGGTGCAAGTGAAAAATACAAGAAAATATAAAAATAATTATATTATATTTTGTTATCAATTTTTAAATCGCTATACCATGATAGAAAACAAGGCGATTATTATTCAAGACTGAAATTTAGTATCTGGGATATTTTTAATCAAACCCCATACATTTCATGTATGATTTAGTTTTCTTTTTAGTCCAGCACTGTTTGTATATCGGTACATTACAACCATCTGGTCCACATTTTAAATCATTTTTATCTAATTTTATGTTTTCGCACGTTTTGCCATCTGATGATTTATCACCCCATATACATTCACAGTCTGATAAATCATAATTTGGCCGCATCATTTTTGGACATTTTTCAATTTGATTTATAACTGGTGCTTT
>CAJONJ010000008.1 GCA_905236005.1 uncultured Alphaproteobacteria bacterium | reverse complement strand
GATGGTTGTTTTCATTTTTGACTCCTTTCAATCGGATAATAGCAATTACAACAATTTTTCACAAGTAAATAATTCTGTCGGTTTAGTATTTCAAATCATTCAAAAACTCTTCTAACAAATCCAAAGTTTTCATGATTTCTGCCTCATACAGTGATATTTCGGTTCGAATGTTGTCAATTTGGGGCTGCCACTATGAGTAGCAGAGCGATTTATCGCGATGCGTTAGGAATGCCGCACAGGCACAACGTGCCGAGCGAAAAATCAAAACCGACCTTTTGGGGCGGTTTTTTGTTGGTTTCCAAATACTTTCACGAGTTCGTAAATTGCGGATTAAAAACAGCCACCGTTTTGACGGTTTACGAACTTTTTGTGAAAAATGTATGAATCTTGATAGCGCTTTTCTTGTGTGATATAATATCTGACGAAATGCAAAAGGATTTATACATGCACGTAGAATTAAGAGCTTTAGAATTATCTGATGCAAATAAATTATATGAATTTTTTCAAAAATTGCCTGCTTCAGAAAACGGAAAACACAATCGTGCGTACGGATTATCACGCAAAGAGTTTACACAATGGGTTCAAAAAGAAATAGATTATTCACAGGGTAAAAATTTACGAGAAGGTTATGTTCCACGCACAACTTTCGTTATGTATGTAGATAATATACCTGTAGGTGTTAGTAATGTAAGACATTATCTGAATGAGAAGTTAGAAAAGTATGGTGGGCATATTGGTATACATATTTTACCAGAATATCGCGGACGTGGTTATGGAAATATAATAATCATGGAAACATTACAGAAAGCAAAAGAAATGGGTATTCAACGTATATTGATATTCCATAATGATGATAATGTTTCAGCCTGGCGTGCATCGGAAAGAGCGGGGAGCAAATTAGATTCCATAAATATAATTGATGGGATAAAAGTGCGAAAATATGTGTTCGATACATCGCGCACATAAAAAATTAGTTCTCTAAAAATATCTTAATATCTTTTCCAAACAATAAAATTTCATGAATAAAATTAACTCGTGAATTGCCGGTATGTCCTGCCGTTTTACACATTTAGAACTTTTATGATATAATAAAGTTGATATGGAGGATAACATGTCGTTTTGTAAGCTTGAAATATTTATACCAAAATCGCATTTAAAACAATTGCAAGTTACTTTGCAACGTGTAGATGCAGGGCATATTGGTAATTATGATTCTTGTTTGTCTTATAGTGATGTAATGGGTGTTTGGCGACCAATAGATAATGCAAAACCTTATATTGGCGAATTGAATCAAATATGTGAAGCACCGGAAGTTAAAGTGGAGGTTATTATATTATCAGATAATCTGGACAAAACTTTATCTGCAATAAAAGAAATACATCCATACGAAGTGCCTGTTATAAACATTATTCCTTTGTTAAATACTTTTTAATTTCTTTCCCGAACAGCAACAAATCACGCATTTCATTAATTCGTGAATTGCACAGTAAAAATATTTGCTTTTATTCCTAAATCTTTTTAAGATATTTGCATGGAAATACGCAGAAATATATTTTTATTCAAACTGTATTATTTGTTTTCGGCTGTGTGGCCGTTGGCTGCTTTGGCTATTGTGTTTTTTCAAAAAATAACAGGTTCATATGCTTTTGCTTTGGGTGTGTTTTCAATTGTAAATATTGTGCAAAGTATTGCAGAAGTTCCAACTGGTATAATTTCTGATAAAATTGGTCGCAGAAAAACTATGGCTTTGTCTGCAACTTTAACGGCTTTGACATACATTATTTTTGCTGTTGCTGGAACATTTGCATATAAATATTTGTTAATTCTGGGTGCAGTAATATGGGCAATAGCTGATGCGTTTGCATCTGGAACAGATGATGCGTTGATATATGAAACTATGGAAGAATTACGCAAAGCAGATAAATACGATATTATATACGCTCGCAGTAAAACTTTTGATCAAATTGGTTTGGGGGTTGGGGCATTGATTGCTGCAATTGTTACGTATTTTTATTCATTAAATGTTTTGGCATGGGTGTCTGTGTTATTCAGTATTATTCCAATATTTGTTTGTTTGCGTTTTGTAGAACCTAAAAATCATACTGTGGAAGATTGTGCATCTTTGCAACATTTTATGTCTGCAATCAAAGCTTTTGTGCAAAATAAAAAATTACGTATATTGGCAACTATACAAATGTTAAATCGTGGAATCAGTTTTACTGGCCATGGGTTTGAATCTGCATATTTTAATATGCTGATACCAACATGGGCGGTGAACATAGCTCGTTTGGTAAAACAAGTCTGTGGAACAATCAGTTTTGCAATTGCACCGTATTTTCGCAGATTTGGTTTTTACAGAATTTTGATTGCTTCTACAATTGGTATGACAATAATCAAAGGAACAGCAGTTATATTGAATAATTTTGCAACACCATTTATACAATCGTGTGTGAATCTGTTGTGGGGAACTACATCTACGGCTGAATCTGCATTATTACAACAAGAATTATCATCAAAACAGCGTGCTACAATGGGTTCAATTGTGTCTTTGTTGGGTGGCATATTATCTGCAATAATTTATTGGTTGGTTGGATTCATAGCAGACATTTCATCAGTTTATTTTGCAATTGTTATGTTGATTTTTTGTAATTTATTTATCACAGCTGGTTATTTTTGGATGTTGAAAAAATATAAAAAATAATTCTGTTATTTGCAAACCGCAGTATATGGATATATAGAATTTTCCGTATCTATTTCACCTTCGCCACAATCCATACAGTTAAACATCCTGTTTTGGCTGTGGTTTTTGTCTAAGAACACAGTTGCTTGTTTTAAAGTATCAATACCATCTATTCTTGATTTTTGATTGAAACCAAAATATATTCCACGTGTTGGACCAGAACATTCACTGACATTACCCGCATAACATTTTGGATCATTTAATTTAGAAATATCAGGAATACAGAACGTTTCGCATGTTTCTTCGTCAACAAATACTTGTTCACAATCTGTGCAAGAAATACTTCTGACACGCAATGTGGCACCCACACCACTGTTGGTATGTGATTTATGAATACGTGTAATATTGTCACATTTTTTTACAACCTTTGCTGTGTTTGGGTCTTCTGTGCATTCCCATACTAAATCAGTATAATTTAATCTGGCAACCATACCTGCGGGACATTCTTTGTCTGCAAATGGATCAACACATTCCCAAATGTCATCAATCATTACGGCTGTCTGATTGTTAGCACACAAAGGTTTTCTGGTTTCGTCTGCTACACACTCTAATAAAGTAGAATCCCAGATAGTATCGCCTGTACAAGATGTTCTGTAATTATAACCTATACATTGCCAACGTCCAAACCGATAAGTTTTCATAGTTCCATCAGGACAAATTAAATTAGAGCCATCAACTGTGGGGTAATCAATTGGTTCTTCTGGTATAGTGTATTGCATAATATACACCAGTTGCCCATCAGATAAATCTGCTTTGTCTATAATTTTATTAGGAATTTTGCGTCTTGTTACAGAACCAGCAGAAATCAATTCTGGTTTTACAAAGATACCAAACATCCCAGCTTCTGGATAATAGCGTTCCAATACTTCCAACATACGATTATATTCCTGTTCCGGCAAAGCTGAACTGGATGTGATGATAAAATTATAAACTGGCGGTTTTCCGGTTTCAGAATCACATTCCATAATGTTATATTTAGCATTCATGCAAATGTATTGGCTTTTGATATCGTAACGTTCCAAACACGTATCTGTAAAATCTTCGCCATACATGACAGCATTTTGAGCGGACACCACACATTCTGCCACAGACCGTAATTCAGCATTTTTAATAGCATATTCGGTTTCTTGATTGATTGTTCGCTGGGATGGGCTGGATATCAGATAATATCCCGCCATAAATAATACGGATAACAATATTAAAAAAATATTCACCATTCCCCCTTGCGATTTATGAAAAGTGTAGCTAATATAATATTAAAGTTCAACAGGAAAAAGACATGAAAAAGATATTTTTATTTTTATTTTTGGTTGCGTGCAGTTTTAGACCTGTATTTTCTGAAAATGATACAGATGTTTTTGTTGCACCAATCAGTGGTATCAATGGTATAGAATTACGTAATGCTTTAAATGCTAAATTTGGTGGTGTCCATGACGAAAACGCAAAATATAATTTAACTGTAAATTTGCAAGCACCAATAACAAAATATAAAGCACTTGAAAGAACGGGTGGTGCCACATGGCAAGAGGTTAAATTAACAGCTTCATATGTATTAAAAGAAAATAATAAAATAATCGCCACTGGAACAGAATCTGCATCAGAAAGTTACACAATTGTTAGTTACTTGGTTGCCGCTAATGCATCTTATAATAATGCGGTATTAAATACGATTAATGTATTGTCTGATAAAATCGGGATGCGGGTAATGACCCAAACGCAAAAAAATCAAAATTGATTAAATTATGAAATGGAAAGAATCAGATTTTAATAATGGAATAACAAATATCAATGCGGTTTTGATATATGGGCCTGATGCTGGTTTGGTTGATGAATTGTGCGACAAAGCACTGGATAAATTAGAAATTGAAAAAGATAATTTATTAGCTGTTGATGCAAATGAATTGCGTGAAAAACAAGATGCTTTGTTCGCAGAAAGTTGCAGTCCATCTATGTTTGGTGGTCGCAAAGCGGTTATAATTTCTGGTGCTGGTGACAGTGATACCAAAATTTTAACTGATTTAGTTACATCTTCGTCTTTGTGTGCGACTGTGATTGTTACAGCTGGTGATTTGCGTGTTGGGTCATTACGTAAACTATTTGAAGAATCCAAAGACAATATAGCAGCAATCGCATGTTATACAGATGACAGTAAAACATTAGAATCACTGATTCACAAAGAATTATCTGCCCAGGCAGGTATTCAACAGGTAACCCCAGATGCAATGTCTTATATGTTATCCCATCTTGGCGGAGACAGGGGTATTACACGCAGTTTTTTACAAAAGATAGCGATTTATGTTTCAGATAAACATGTTGTTGATTTGGAAGATGTGGAAAAATGTTTGCCAGATACATCTGCATCCAGTGCTGATGATTATATGTATTCTTTGACAGCTGGGCATATCAATCAAACTATGGTTGCTTTGGACAGATTATTATATGCTGGTGCTGATGCTAATATGCTGGTGCGTATGTTATATATTCATTTTGCTAAATTGTTGACAGCTGTGGTTGATGGACAGTTACCAAAATTATTTTGGAAAGTCGCAGATAAATTTAATATGGCAATTAAGATATGGCCGGAATCAGAAATTGTAAATGTGTTATCTAAATTAAATGATTTAGAAAAAATGTGTAGAACTAATGGATTGCAACCAGAAATTTTAATTCGTGATTTTTCATTGAAATTATCTGTTCGTGCTGCAAAATTAGCTTTAAAAAGAAGGAAATAAAATGTTAGCTTCAGTTTATGCCCCAAAAGATTTTAAAAGATTACGTGTTGTTGGTGATTTGGTTGCCAGATGTTTTGATTTTATAACGCCGTATATTGTGGCTGGAATTTCTACTGGTGAAATAGATAGATTAGTTGCTGGATTTTTAAAAGAAAATGGGGCTCGTTCATCTGATTTGGGGTATATGGGTTATCCAAAGAATATTTGCACATCAGTAAATGATGTTATTGTGCATGGAATTCCCAGTGATGAAGTTATATTAAAAGATGGGGACATAGTTAACGTTGATTTGACTGCTGAATATCATGGATTTCATGGTGATGCATCACGTATGTTCATGATTGGCAAAGTTTCAAATCAGGCACGAGAATTGGTTCAAACGTGTCAAGATGCATTAAATGCTGCTATTTCAATATGTGCACCCGGTGTCCCATTATCAGAGATTGGAAAAACCATAGAGGCTGTCGTTAAACCACATGGTTTTTCTATATCACGTGATTTTGTTGGACACGGTATTGGCAAAGTTATGCATGACGACCCACAAATTTTCCATTTTTATGATAAAATGTGGGACAAAGTTAAAATGGTTCCTGGTCTGGTTTTTACGATTGAACCTATGATAAATACCGGTAAACCAGATTGTAAAATTGATGCTGATGGGTGGACTGCCAGAACTGTGGATGGTGGATTATCTGCTCAGTGGGAACACACATTGGGTATTACAGAAGACGGTGTAACAATATTTACTGAAAAGATGCTTCATGAGTAACACAGAACAAGATACATCTTTACACCAAGGACACAGGGCACGTTTGCGTCAAAAGTTTTTAGATGGAAAATTAGCAGACTATGAAATTTTGGAATTATTGTTGACGTACCTTATTCCCAGACAAGATGTTCGTATTTTATCCAGACAATTATACAAAAAATATGGTGGTTTGTATCAGTTGTTTTCAGCACCATTTGAATCTTTGGTTCAAAACAAAGGTGTCAAAGAAAATACAGCTGTGTTTTTCAAATTGATGCATAAATTGTTAGAATTGGAATATAAATGTGTTCTGGATTCTGCACCAGTATTCCACAATTATGAAAAATTAGAAAATTATTGCAAATTGCAATTGGCTGGTAAAAACATAGAAGAATTTCATGTTCTGTATTTGGATACACAATTTAAATTACAAGAAGACGAATTACACAGTACAGGAACTAATGATTGGGCGGCAGTTTATATTCGAGAGATTATTAAAAAGGCTTTGAATAAAAACATAAAATATATTGTTTTATTACATAATCATCCAACACCGTACATGTCGTTTTCCAGTCAGGATATACAATTAACCCAAGAATTAGAATCTGCGTTGAATAATCTGGATATTGGTTTATATGACCATTTGTTAGTTTCAGGAGATGTTGTTTATTCTGCACGCAATCTGCATTTATTGAATAATACAATATCAAAATAATTTCTTAACATCACAAACAGATTGTAATTTTTGTGTGCTGATTAATTTCATTGTATTATTAGATAATTTAAAAATATCTTGTGTTGCGGTGGTTGGTTCGTTCCATCCGTCACCTAAATCCCGATGAATAATTTTTATATTAAAATCAGGTTCAAAAGAAAATTGTATTTGTTGTATATCACAATCTGCCCCATTCACAGTTCTTAAATCTTTTGGTGTTATATCTATGTATTCGTTATTATTGAGTAATTCAATTTTATAAGCATAATAAGAATGAGCATTTCTATTGTTAAAAAACATTTTAGAAATTTTATCTATTTGCCCATCTTGGTTTATATCAATATAATAAACTAATTTTTGTTCTATACCTGGCATATCATCAGCCAGTGGGTATTGTGTTTTTGCATCTGGTGTTCTGGGTAATCCATCAGAAAATGTAACAAATTGATTTACAGATTCATTAGTATTTGCAACATAATCAATACTTTCAGATGCACCCGACAAATGTGTTTGTTTAATATACAGTTTATAACTGATAAAAGCCAATCCGCCTAGTGCTAATACAGAAAAAAACAAAATAATATTTCTGGATTTAATCATTTTCATTCTCCTGCGTAATGAATGATTTCTTGACCTGGAATCCAGCCACCTTCGTATTTTTGTATAGCACGTGCGATTTTGAATAAATCAGCATCAGTCATATTACGTACGGGTGTGCTGGGCGCAATACCAGTGTTTTTAGATATAAAGTTTGTATATTTCACAGGATTATTGTTGTCTGTTACAGGTGCATACGTTGACATAGCCCCCAACAAATCTTTGTTGATATATTTTGGGGTTCTAAATAATTTTGCTATTGCCATTAAACCGGTTCGTTCATCTGGGAACACAGCCCATTTATTTGTTTTGCCAATTGCACCATTACTTTGTATTGCACCAGTACTGATTATATTTCCTGGATTGTTATTTCGCCATGCCGCTCTACCGCCTTTGCGTTCAACAATATTTCCGTTTTTATCTTTAAATATAGTTGTGTTTTCATCAAAAGCCAGCACACCCGGTCCAACCATCTGGGCGGCAATTTTAAAGACGTTTTGTATATTGATATTTGTGCCTGGTAATACAGTTGGTTTATCAGAATACATAGAATCAAACACATCAAAAATTTCATATTGTGTATCTACATCAATCATTCCAGGACGTTGGTTGCGTTGTTGAATTAATTCTTGGACAGATTGCAAAGATACCTGATGTGTATCGCATCCTTTGGCGAATAAATCTTTGCCGTATATGATGTTGACAACAGGTTTTACCACAGACAATGTTAAAAAAATCAAAAACAGTGCTTTAAAATTGTTGAAAACAGAATTCATTTTTACACCGTTACGGATATATAATACCCCCCATCCAAACAGCATAAATAATGTACATAATGATATTACAAACCATCCAATGTTTAACACATTATCAAAAACCGGTAAAATACAAGATGGGTCTTGAAAAGTAATAAAATTACCATCCACTGTGACATTTGTCAGACCAGCATTTTTTAAAATATATTCAATATGTGTTGAATCCATGTTTTATTTTTTAGATGCTGCATTTGTAAAAAATCCAGGAACTGAAAATTCTTCATCGTTAGCTGCAACCCCAGCCCAACCGAATAAATCACCCAATCCTTGATCTTTGTGTTTTGATTGTTTAAATGGCAATATGTTACGTAATCTACCGATTTTACTGCGTGCAGATGATTTCGTTTCTGATGCAATTTTATCCTGTGTTTCTGCAAATTCTGTTGCCAGTTTTTCCAAAGTTGCATCAACATCATCTGTTTGAATATCATCAGTAACTTCGGGTAAAACATCAGTGTTGTTATTGTCTTCCAAAACATCTTCTTGTAAAGGTGTCATTTCAGATAACAATTTTTCTAAATCTGGTTCAACAAAATTATCGGTATCTGTATCAGATTGTGTGTCATCTATAATGTCTGCAGGAATGTCTGCCATTGGTTCAGCGGATTCTACAACAACATCATCTGTATCAACAGATTCAGGTGATTCTGTTGTTGTTTTTTCATCTTCTTCATCGTCTTTGGCAGATAACACCGTCAAAATAGGAACAACATCATTTGTGGTTTCAGTATTTGTTGTATCAACATCGTTTGGTACGGATTCCGAATCTTGTTCTGTATCTTTATTTTTACGTGCACGTCCACGTTTGGGTTTTATTGTATCTTGGGGTGCAATTGTTTCTGTTTTTTCGTCAGTGATTGTTTCAGATGATATTTCATTGATTTCAACTGAATCATTTGATGTTTCTGTATCAGATTGTGTGGTTTCCACAGGCTGTCCATGCACTGGTACAGCAGCATCTGTTGTTACTGTTCCAAAACCAGCATCTTCTGTGTCAACAGGAACCCCAAACAATACAGTATCTTTATCTAATTGCAAAGCCCCACGAACAGCTTCAAAAGCAGCACGAATGTCGGCTATGTTAAATACTTCGTTCCCTGAAATATATATGATTTTAGTTTTCATACAATACGTCCCTTGTTTAATAAGCATTATTATATCACATTTTAATGTTGAACGCATATAAAAAATGTCTTAAAATGACATCATGTCTGACATAAAACAACAAATTTTTCAAGAATTAGAATCTTTGGAATCATATGCACTGCATTTACGGGCTGATGCTGCGTGTGCCAGTAAACAAACAGACTTAGAAGTGGCAATTTTAACAAAACAGGTTAAAACGTTACGTGATAAAAATGAACGTGCCAAAGATTTGATTGAAAAATCTGTTTCAATCCTAGAGAAATTAAAGAAATGAGTGTCGTATCAATACCTATTGTTAACAGAAATTACCCAATGGGGTGTGAAGACGGTCAGGAAGGTCGTCTGATAGAATTGGGGCGCATAGTTGATGCACGTGCTCGTCAAATTTTGGACAAAATTGGTCCATTGCAGGAAAGTGCATTGTTGGCAACTTTGTGTATAGTTTTGGTTGATGAAATTCAAAATAAATTGCAAAAACCAGCGGTGACAGAAGAAGATTTACGTGAAATATTGGCACGTATTCGTGAGATTAAACATAAAATTGCTTGAAAAAAATCGCCAAATTGGCGATTTTTTATTTATATCAATTTACCCATTGTTGCGGCTGTGTCACACATGCGGTTAGAAAATCCCCATTCGTTGTCATACCAAGCACTGACGTGTAAAACATTATCGTCAACAACACTGGTTAATGCGGTATCTACAATAGAGCTGTGTGAATCATGTGTAAAATCAACAGATACCAATGGCTTTTCACAACACGCTAAAATTTGCGATTGGTTTGCCATAAATACTTTATTTACAGATTCTTTTGTAACTTTTTTGTTCAGATTTAAAACCAATTCCACCAAAGATACATCAGGAGTTGGAACACGAACAGAAATACCGTCTAATTTTCCAGCCAGTTGTGGTAAAACTAACCCAATTGCCTTTGCAGCACCTGTGCTGGTTGGAATCATAGATAAATTTGCAGCACGTGCACGTCTAAAATCTTTATGGTTTTTATCCAGTAATTGTTGATCGCCTGTGTATGCGTGTACAGTTGTCATCCATCCGTTTTTAATACCAAATTTTTTATCTAATATATTCAAAACAGGTGCTAAACAATTTGTTGTACAAGACGCATTTGAAACAATTAGATCTTTTTTGGTCAAAGTTTTTTCGTTTACACCAAATACAATTGTTTTATCTGCACCAACAGACGGGGCAGAAACCAAAACACGTTTTGCACCATTTTTAATATGAATACGGGCTTTGTCGGCACTGGTAAACAAACCTGTGCATTCCATAACTATATCTATCTTTAATTTTTTCCATGGTAACATAGATGGATCACGTTCAGATAAACATTTTATTTTCTGCTTTCCAACCATAATATAATCGCCTTTCTGTGTTACGGGCATTGATAATTTCCCATGTACAGAATCATATTGTAATAAATATACGTTTTGTTCAATTGGACTGATATCATTTATTGCGACAAATTCCAAATCACGTCTGCCAGATTCCAACGCAGCACGTAAAATTAAACGTCCAATACGTCCAAAACCGTTTATTGCGATGCGAATTTTTCTCATAATAATTCCTTTCCTTGTATTATTCGTATTTTACATTATTATTGTTAAAAACACAATTTGATTTTTTTCAACGAATTACTTGAAAAGCAGGGGTGTTGCTTTATAATACAAACATGAAAATAAAATCTTTGATTATTGCAGGTCCCACAGCTTCTGGTAAATCTGATTTTGCCCATAAATTGGCAAAACGTATAAATGGTGCGATTATAAATTGCGACAGTGTTCAGATTTATCGTGATATTGAAACGATTTCTGCATCCCCGTTTGCTGATATGCCAAAGGGTAATTTTGATGATATAGATGGTGTGCCATACAGATTATTTTCAGTGCTGTCATTAAACGAACATATCAGTGTGGCTGATTATTTGCGTATGGCGACTGATGCGATGAATGAAATTGTTGCGATGGGTAAAATGCCAATTTTTGTTGGTGGCAGTGGATATTATATCAATGTTTTGATAAATGGTATTGCAGCAATACCTGAAATCAGTCCAGAAAATCGGACCAAAGCACGTGATATGGTAAAAAATTGTCCTGACCAGGTTTTAAAATTGTTGCCCACAGATTGTATTAAAACTGACCCGCAACGCACAGCACGTGCTTTGGAAGTATTTTTAGAAACAGGTGTTTCTTTAACACAATGGCAACAAAAATCTCGTTCTGGTGCTTTGGTATCAGATGCGTATAAAATATTGATAAACCCAAATCGTGAATTGCTGTTGCAAAGAATTGCAGAACGTGTACCACACATGATAAAAGGCACAGCAATTAAAGAAGCTGAATATATTTTAAACAATAAAATGGAAGAAAATCGTGCAATTGGTACCCAACAACTTTGTAAAATGTTGCGTGGCGAAATAACTCAGCAACAGGCGATAGAAAATTGGATTACTAAAACAAATCAATATGCCAAACGGCAAAGAACTTGGTTTAAAACCCAATTTACTCCTGATTGCACAATATCACACGTCCCGACAGATGCAGATGTGGAACATATAATATTTGAAATATCAAAATATTAAAAATCTGGGTTGAAAATTGTAAAGAAAACCAGTATCTTGGAATTATGTTTAAATCAGGTGACATCGTCAAAGTTCTTATACCAAATGTAATAAATACAGGTTACGATTATCGTTTAAATGAACCTGCGGATGTTGGTATGTTTGTTCGTTGCAGTGTTATGAATAAACAATATATTGGTGTGATTGTTGGTTCGGGGGACAGCGGATTAGAATTATCAAAAATAAAACCTGTTATTGAAGTCTGCAAATTGGGATGTTTGTCGCAATCTGATATAGATTGGATTTATAAAATGTCTGATTGGACTTTGATGGCACCGGGGGCAGTGTTACGTTTAATCATAAATGTCCCTGATGCTTTTAATCCGCCATCTACAGAACAATTATATTCTTTTAATTTTGACAGTGATTATAAAATGACTGATGCACGGCAGGCGGTCTGTGATGCATTTGAATCAAATGATAACGATGCGATGTCTGTGAACGATATTCAGAATATTGCACATGTCAGTAATTCTGTTGTTAAAACAATGGTGAAAAACGGCATGTTAATACCAACAAAGCAACGTGAAAAACAACAGTGCCGTTTTAATTATAAATATTACGATACAGGTACAGTTACACTGAATGACGAACAGCAATCTGCGGCAGATGTTATTGCAAAGGCATTACAGCAAAATACTTTTTCTGTTCACTTATTAGATGGTATAACTGGTTCTGGCAAAACACAGGTTTATTTTGATTCAGCGTTGCAGGCATATAATATGGAAAAATCTGTGTTGTTGATGATGCCGGAAATTGCATTGACTGCACAATTTATATCCAGATTTGAAAAACGTTTTGGTGCACCCCCTGTGGTTTGGCACAGCAATTTAACTGCTGCACGACGACGTGAAATATGGCGTGGTGTTGCTGATAGGACTATTAAAATAGTTGTTGGAACACGCAGTGCTTTGTTTTTGCCATGGCAAAATCTGGGTTTAATAGTAATTGACGAAGAACATGATACATCATATAAACAAGAAGACATGGGTAATTATCATGCACGTGATATGGCAATTTTGCGTGCGAAAATTGCTGGTTTTCCAATTGTATTAGCCAGTGCGACCCCATCACTTGAAACATTGCGTAATGTTGCTTTGGGAAAATATACACGCTTGCGTTTAATGTCACGTTTTGGTGGTGCTCAATTGCCAACCATAGAAACGATAGACATGCGAACCCAACATCCAGAATCTTATAAAATTGATAAAGATTCAGACCAAGAAATATCTGGTAATTTATCACCGCAATTATGTGCAGAAATATCAGATACATTAGCACAGCACAAACAGGTTATGTTGTTTATAAATCGTCGTGGTTTTGCACCGATTGTTCAATGTAAAAAATGTGGCTGGGTTGCACAATGTCCAGATTGTTCTGTGGGTATGAATTATCATAAACGATTGGATAAATTATTATGTCATATGTGTGGAAAGACTGCACCGTTACCCGACAAATGTCCACAGTGCGGAAATGAAGTTTCTATGCGTGGGGCAGGTCTGGAAAAAATCCAACAAGAAATATCTGTAAAATTTCCAAACGCACGCACTGCGTTGGTTTCCAGCGATACGATAATGTCACGTGAAGCATTAGAACGATTAGTTCATAAAATGGAAAACGATGAAATAGACATTGTTATTGGAACGCAAATTTTGGCAAAGGGGCATCATTTTCCAAATCTGACTTTGGTTGGTGTTGTTGATGCGGATATGGGATTGTTTGGTACAGATTTTCGTGCGGGTGAACATACTTTTCAACAATTATTTCAGGTCGCAGGTCGGGCAGGTCGTGGCGAATTTCCAGGCCGTGTGTTGTTACAAACGTATCAACCAGAACATCCGGTGATAACCGCAATTTGTGCTGGTAATCGTGATGAATTTATTGCGTCTGATATGGAATCAAGAAAGAACGCACAAATGCCACCGTTTGGTCAATTGATTGCTGTGGTGGTAGAAGCAGACAAAGAACAAACATTAAAGCGATATTGTGAACAATTGTCAAATGCAGCACCACAGTTAAACGGTGGCAAAATAATGGGTCCAATTGCTGCACAAATTTATCAAATTCGTAATTGGTATCGTATGCGTTTTTTGGTTGCGGGTTCAGAACGTGCAAATTTGCAACCCATAGTTCGTGATTGGCTGAACAAAGTAAAACAACCAGCTAATGTGCGTGTAAAAATAGATGTCAATCCACAGAATTTTATGTAGAAAAAAGCCCTGTAATTCAGGGCTTTTTTATTAACGAATATTTTGATCGCTTTTTATTTTTTCAGCATGTCTAGCTTTGATGTTTTGTATTTTATTGTATATGAAATTCCCTGTTACCCCCAACGCATAACACGCACCAAGAAAGACAAAGGTTTCGAACATTACATCTATCCATTTAACAGGTTGTTTAAGCCCCGAACCAACCAGCAGCCCAATAAAATATGGGCATGTAAATTTTACAGACGTGTTAAATATTTTATCAAATTGGATAGACGGTTTTTCTGATTGTGACATTTTTTATCCTTTTGTTATGGACAAGATAAAGTAATAACAACAAATGTCAAGTTTTTAGAATGTTACACAATTTCTGTAACAAATCGCAAAGCAACGTATATTTTTACAGTAGTATGTTTTTAATCGTTATTTCGCCCTGAATCAGATATTTTTTGTTTTAATTTTTTAGTAGCTTCTATCAGTTTATTTTGAATATTTTGTATTCCTTTTTTGAATTTATCAACCTCTGATTCTGGTTGTGCCACCACAATTTTATTTTTGTATTTTTCTTCCAGACCTATAATTTTAGTGTTTGAATTAACAACTATTTCAACATCAGTTAAATCTGCATAACTTAAATCGATTTCTTTTACATTACTGAAACTACATTTGCCATGTAATTTTACCCTGTATAAATTAATTAATTCTGCATTTTT
>CAJONJ010000007.1 GCA_905236005.1 uncultured Alphaproteobacteria bacterium | reverse complement strand
AGCTGGTGCAAAACGTAGCACACGTAAGTTGAAAATCGCTCGTTCTTTGGGCGTCAACTTGTGGGGTCAGGCTAAATCCCCATTTAACAAACGCAAATATAAACCTGGTCAGCATGGTCCAACTTCCCGTGGGGCAAGTTCTTCTGATTATGCAAAACAGATGCGTGCAAAACAGACTTTGAAAGGTTATTATGGAAATATTGGCGAAAAGAAATTCCATGCTTATTATGCAGAAGCTAATAATATGAAAGGTGACACACCTGATAATTTGATTGGTTTGTTGGAAAGACGTTTGGATGCTGTTGTATATCGTGCAAAATTGGCTCCAACTGTGTTTTCTTCACGTCAATTAATCAGCCATGGTCATATTTATGTCAACGGCAAACGTGTTAAAATTGCTTCTTATCGTGTAAATCCAGGCGATGTTATCACAGTAAGTGAAAAAGCAAAGCAAATGCCATTGGTTGTATTGGCTTTGGAATCTGGCGAACGTAATTTCGCAGATTATGTCACAGTAGACAGTGCTGCTTTCACAGCAACATTTACTCGTGTTCCTAAATTTGACGAAGTTCCATACCCAGTTCAAATGCAACCTGAATTGGTCGTTGAATTCTATTCTCGTTAAACTTAACGAATACGAATTTTATTTGCCCCACTTTTGTGGGGCTTTTTGTTTGTTAAAATTCCAAAAATATTGCATTATACACAAAAAAATGTTATCATTATCATATAAACAAAATAAGGTTTTTAATATGGATGATAAAATTGTTTTAACAGGTATTAAACCCACAGGAATTCCACATTTGGGTAATTATGTCGGTGCATTAAAACCATTAATTGAAATGGCGAACAATCACAAAACATATATTTTTATTGCTGATTTACATGCCTTGAATTTAATCAAAGATGCAAAGCTGATTAAACAATATTCCTATGAAATCGCAGCAATGATGATTGCTTTGGGATTAAATTTGGATAATGCTGTGTTGTTCCGCCAGTCTGATATTCTGGGGATTTATCAGTTATCCAATTTTTTGATGAACGTAACACCAAAGGGTTTGATGAATCGTGCCCATTCATATAAAGCAATCGTTGAAAAAAACACAGAAACTGGCGTAGATATTGATTCTGGGGTAAACATGGGATTGTACACATACCCTATTTTGATGGCGGCTGATATTTTGCTTTATAATTCTGATATTGTGCCGGTTGGTGCCGATCAAAAACAACACGTAGAATTTGCACGTGATATTGCTGGGTATTTTAACAACACGTATGGCAACGTATTCAAATTACCAGAACCTGTGATTGGTGAAAGCAACGGAATTATACCTGGCTTAGACGGCAGAAAAATGAGTAAATCTTATGATAATACAATTCCAGTATTTGCACCTGAATCTGAATTAAAGAAAAAAATTATGCGTATTATCACAGATTCTAAAACACCAGAAGAATCCAAAGACCCAGATACTTCTACAATATTCCAATTGTACAAACAATTTGCAACTGTTGAAGAAACAGAACAATTCAGACAAATGTTTGTTGTAGGCGGTATGGGATATGGTACTGCAAAAAATATATTATTTGAAAAAATCAATTCTGTTTTATCTGAACCACGCAAAGAATACGAACGTTTAATGGCTAATAAAAATGAAATAGATGCAATTTTACAAAATGGTGCTGAACGTGCTAGAATTGTTGCTGATAAAACAATTATGAAAGTTAAAAAAGTAATGTTAGGATAAATATAAACAGGAGAGAGAACCCATGAAAAAAACTTTGATTTGGACAGGCAGCGTTATTGGTGTTGGTGCTGTATTAGCTTTGATTTTTGGTATATTGGAAAAACCATCTGACATCAGAACTGTCAGCGTATCTGGTGAATGTTTGACATCTGCCCCAAAAGACAGAACTGCAATTACTTTGCGGGTGACGACTTTGGATAAAAATGCTGCCAAATCTATGAAAACAGCATCCAGTAAAATGGCAGAAATCACAGATTATTTAAAAACACTTGATGTCAAAATGCAGACAACAGAATTTAATTCATATGAAAAAACAGAATGGAATCATGTTGCTCAGAAATCTGAAAATCTGGGATTTGAAACTCGTATAGCCGTAGAAGTTTCTGCAAACAATCCTGAAATCATAGAATCTATATTAAATAAATTTGCTGGCCAACCAGATATTTATACAGAAAACCTGCGTATGTTCAGCAGCAGCGAGATTATTAAACCAATTCTTGAAAAATGTCTTGGAAATGCAGTAGAAGATGCCCGCACACGTGCAAATGCTTTGTTATCCGCTGATAATCACAAAGCTGGTAAATTATTATCTGTATCGTATGGAAACATATCATACCAAGAAAGACCGTTTGCAAATTACCGTATTGCATCTGCAAAATTTGAATCTATGGATACAGGTGCGTATACTGGTGGTGGACTGGTCAGCAAAGACACAGAAATCACAGTAACTGTATCCGCAACATTTGAGATTAAATAACACAAATGAAAGAAATAATTGCTGAATTTACAGATTATTTGTTGAATACGAAAAATTATTCAACAAATACTGTAACAGCATACGAAAAAGATATTTATGATTTTATAAATTTTTATAAACGTTTTACTGACGATATTCCAACAATTCAAGATATTGCAAAAACAGATACATTGGGATTTCGTTCATGGCTGGCAGACAGAGTTAAACGTGGATTATCAAACAAATCAACCGCACGTGCCTTATCTTCATTACGAACATTTTATAAATATATTGGCAAATATAAAAATATTCATAACGATGCGATTGAATTGATATCTTCGCCCAAGGTGCCACGCAAATTATCAAAAGCAATTGAAACCACAGATGTTGCAGAAATGCATGATGCTATCAAAGCAATAGACAATGATGAACCATGGATAATGGCACGTGATTGGGCTTTGGTTGTGCTGATATTCGGATGCGGTCTGCGTATTTCAGAGGCATTATCGTTGAAAAACAAAGATATAGCGAATAATCCTGAATCTTTGCGAATTGTTGGCAAAGGCAACAAAGAACGTATTGTTCCTGTATTACCTGCGGTTAATACAGCATTGGATAAATATGTAAAAATCAGACCGTTTGGACACAGTCCAGATGATCCTGTGTTTCGCAGTGTGCGTGGGTTGCCTATGTCATCACGTATGGCTGAAAAAGTTATTGAACGCATTCGTAATTATTTACAATTACCTGATTATGTAACACCACATGCCCTGCGACATACGTTTGCAACCGCTTTACTCGCTGGTGGTGCAGATTTAAGAAGTTTACAAGAATTATTAGGCCACGCATCTTTATCAACAACACAATTATATACAAAAGTAAATATGGCAGAAATAATGTCAGCATATAATCACGCACACCCGCTGGCAAATGCAGATAAAGAACATGATAATTAAATAAAAGTTTTTTATTTTGTTGTTAAAAAACCACCTGATTGCATCTGCCATAGTTGGTAATATTTACCCTTTTTACGCAATAACTGTTGATGTGTTCCTTGTTCTGCTATTTTCCCTTTGTCTAGCACTATTATTCTGTCCATATTGCGTAATGTAGAAAGCCTATGTGCTATTACGAGTGTTGTTCTACCACTTGATAATTTTTCAAATGCTTTCTGTATCGCTGTTTCTGTTCCACTATCCAATGCAGATGTTGCTTCGTCTAATACCAATATTGGTGCATCTTTTAAAAAGGCTCTTGCTATTGCTATTCTTTGTCTTT
>CAJONJ010000006.1 GCA_905236005.1 uncultured Alphaproteobacteria bacterium | reverse complement strand
TTTCGGGGCGTAGCTCAGTCTGGTAGAGTACTTGGTTTGGGACCAAGGTGTCGAAGGTTCGAATCCTTTCGCCCCGACCAGAAAATTTAAATCGGCATAAAAGCCGATTTTAATTTTCTGTCGTTGCGAAGTTTGGATTTGATACATCACAACGAAGTTGTCAGGTTCGACTATGAGTAAGCGAAAACAAGCAATGCGAAGTTTGAGCGCAAACGAATGCGGCGCAGCCAACACACACAGTGTGTTGAGCGAGCCAATCCTTTCGCCCTACTTTTTTATCTATTGTTTGTCGAGGAAAAACCGCCCCGACCAGAGAGTTCAAACCGCTCGTTAAGAGCGGTTTTTGGTTTTAATACATAATTGTTGCATTTTTTAATTTTTTATGATACTATCTCCACAAATCTAAAATAGAAATGTCTGCAAAATAACAAAGGAGACAACATGACATTGCAACTTGAAAAGCTTGTAAATAAAGGTTTGGGACGTCCTTTGAACGAGGATGAATTGACCGCTGTTAAGTGGTGGGTATCGGTACTCTGTTTTAGTAAAAGTGAAGATTACCGTGATACTCTAATGAAAAGCATGATTACTATCGGCAATATCAAACAAATATGCCTCGACTTTGCAAAACATCAACATGATGACAATTGGATTAAATCGGTTATATTATCAGAACAGATGAAGGATGAAGAATTCATACGTGGTCTCAGACGGCGTTATAGATGATTTTCTAGAACCCTTATTTTCTCATAGTTTATGATACACAATTAGGATAAAAGGTTCCTTTATCCAAATTCGCTAATCCCGATTTGTCTTTTGAATTATCAATTTCCAGACCAATGTTAATTAAATCAGCATAATTAATAGTTCGCAAATTGGTTATCAAGCACGACCAGATTAAATAAAAAAGACCGCTTTTATGCGGTATTTTTTATTAGCTAAAACACAACCCCAAATTATCTAACTGTCCAGTTTCTGTTTTAAAGAATGCAAATCGGGTTTATGATAATTTGGACCCTTCATAATTTTTCCATCTTCACGGTAAATAGGTTTTCCATCAGGCCCAAGTTTTGACATATTACTTTCGTGCGTCACATCAAAGGCTTGTTCAATTGGAATTCCAAAAGAAACCCCTAAACCTGATAACACATATTGGACATCAGATATTTCTTTACAAATATTTTCAAATAATTCTTGGGTAACCGTTTCACCCTTTTGTGTCAGAGCTATTGCGGAATCCAATTCAACGAACAATTCGTCAATTTCTTCTTGCAACAATCGCTTTCGTAGTGTCAATAAATCTGCATTAAATGGCACATTTACAGGCAAATTCATAGCTCTGCTGAATTGTTCAACTTTATCTTCGTATTTACTCATTTGTCACCTTTGTTTACTGTGACTATATTCCAAGATGTTTTATTTTTCAATATTTAATTTCTGGTTAAATTCTTCTATTTCTTTTTCAATAATTTGTCATAAATTTTTGATTCTGGCAAATCACGAAAAGTCAGATACCAACTTTGCTTGTTTTTAACATTTTTTGCAATACGTTTTTGCATATCTTGATTCGTCTGTGGCAAAGATTCTACAACTTGTGCACCTGGCTGCCAATCTGCTGGTGTAGAAAACCCAAACACATCGTGTGTTTGCAGTGCAATTAAAATTCTTAAAATTTCTTGGATATTACGGCCTGTGGTTTGCGGATAATATAATACAGTTCGTATAATACCATGTGTATCAATTATAAATAATGCACGAACAGTTTTTGTATCTGATGTATTTGGATGAATCATGCCGTATAATTTAGAAACATGTAAATCCATATCTGCAATTACAGGAAATGTTATTTTTACATTTTTCCAATCTTTAAAACTGATATCATTGTATATAGAATTATACCAAGCTAAATGTGAAGGTATTGCCCCCACAGACAATCCAACAAGTTCTGTATTCAATTTTTTCAAATTATCAACAACAGATTGAAACGATAAAAATTCGGTAGTGCAAACCGGTGTAAAATCCATGGGATGCGAAAATAAAATCACCCAACGTCCAGCATAATCTTCTGGAAACTTTAAAAGACCGTTTGTTGTATTTGCGATAAAACTGGGGGCTTTGTCCCCAATCAATGGCAAAAACACAGAATCATTTTGTGTATTATCGTGCATAAACAAAACCTTTTGATACGACACAACGATATCACGATAATACTATTTTTTACACAAGACTGTTTTCTTAATTGGATATTAATCGGACAGTTTTATTATTTTATTTTAAACTTAAAAGATTTATTATCCACAGGCTGTTTAATTTGTTTGCTTGCAGGCATAAACAATCCACTGTTGTTATTTGTATTGTTATTTTGTTGTGAATTTGTTATTGGCTTTGTGATACCAGCCGAAATCATTTTCTTTGCAATATCAGTAGCAAAATCCGTTGCCGGATTTATTATATCATTTCCCATAGCATCCTGCTTTGGTGTAATACCTTGATCTTTTGTTGCACTGAAATCAAAAGTCCCACCATTACAAATATATCTTTCTAATATACACTTATTGCACTGTGTTGAATTAGCAGGCAAATATTCTCCTGAATCACAAGTTATAGTTCTTTTTGTCCCATAATATATTTTTTCATAACCAACCGTATAAGCGAAACAATCCACTAAACTTTTAGCACCTGGTTCAGATTCGGGATGTGTTTCAGGACATCTGAAAACCCTTTGCATGTATGGGGTGCGTGGGAAATATATTATATTATTACCCTTTTTGCCATATCCGCCAAAATATGTATCCCATTCGTCATAATAAAATTCTGAAAATTCATCCAAAATATAATTAAAGACGTCACCTGGTTCATCTTGTAAATATTTTTTACGATTGCACACTATTGAAAATTTACCGATAACCATGTATCCCGTATCCAAACAAGTATACTTTGCATCCGATAACACAGGTGTTGACGTTCTGCATAATGCTGCTATTTGGTCTATACCCTTTTTTGCAGATTCCTGTTCATCACGTCCACGCCAACTGACACCTTTGTAAATTATGGGGTCAGCTTCATATTGACCATCATTCAGACAAAAACATCCCTTTGGGCATGGAATTTTATCTGCCTTTGCAGTCTGCATACATAACACAGATGCAGTTATAACGAATAAAGATTTTACGATAATGTTCATAATTTTTTATTCCTTATATTTAATTTGTTTGTCTACTGGAACGATGGGCCCGTCTCAATGATACATTTTTTGATGCTGTTTCTAAATCAGGAATTTTATCTAAATTAATTGGCACAGACACCCCTGTTCCAATCACATTATTATTCTTTTTAGGCTGATAATATTCTTTGTCGCCTTTGGCATCATATGTAAAACAATCCTGTAATTGTTTAGCACCAGATTCAGATAATGGATATGACACAGGACATGGTAAAATTTGTTGTGTAGTATCTTTTTCTAATGGGAAATATATTATATCGTTACCTTTTCTGCCATATGCCCCCAAATGCATTTCATACGAATAACCTTTGTCTGTATAAAATTCTGAAAATTCATTCAGGTTATATTCAACATGTTCTTCATCTGGTGTATAACTATACGAATATTTTGTTTTATCACATATTATATTAAATTTTCCAATCTTTATTCCCCCAGCAGATTTATTACACGCATGAAATTCACTGGGTGCTAATGGATTTGCAGGTATTCCACACATCAGACGTATTTTTTCTATACCTTTGTCATATGATTCTTCACGTTCTTGTTTCAAACGTTTTTTTTCTATCACTGATAAATATTTGTCATTTGAATCTGTTTCTTGTCCGCCACCCAATATAAAAATATCTTTGGAATCTCGTTCAATTTCGCCATTATTTAAACAAAAGCAACCCTCTGGACATGGAACCTTATCCGCATTTGCATTATCAAAACACATCCAAAACACAATCAATGATAATAAAAATTTCACAGTCCGTTTCATAATGTTCCCCCAACATTCCAACAATAACATAATATCATATCATGCCATTTATAACAAACAGAAAATAGATATTATTCTATTTACCATTTGGTGCTTTGCCTGATACGACCTTTGCTATATCCAGTGCAGTTTTTGCACCTGATTTCATTTTCGTTTGCATTTGTTTGCGTGCTTGGTCTATATATTTTGCAAAAGATCTCTTCTTTTCAGGTGTTGATTTTTTTTCATATTCCAAAATCAGTAATTGTTCACTGGTTAACCGATTGCCAGATTTAGAGAAAATCCGCAACACAGAATTTGCTTTCTTGATGGGCAACTCTTCAAGAACTTTATCCCAGTACCCATTAGGATACACAAATTGGCACGTATTTGGTTTTCCATTTTGATATAATACCCTTGCAGTACCATAACAATTTCTAGGATTAAAAAAATCACATCTTATCGGTTGTCCGTTTTCATATACCTTTCTGGCAATCAAACCATTATTCAAATGTCCGTCACGTGCATAAAAATATGCACAACTGATTTGTCCATTTTTATATTTTTGGGCACATGCGATATTTTCAGTTGGGAAAGAAAACATAAACAACAAATTTCCATCATTATCTTTGACATCAAATGCGTTCAATTCTGATTGCTGTTTCTGCCGTTTTTTTAATTCTTTAAAAAATTCTTCTTTGGACAAAAATTTTTGGTCTGGAATAAATTTATCAAACCTGCGATCTTCGTTATCATCCGACAAGTGCCAATCCGTATCAAACCTAAACGGTGGTAAAAACACGATACCTGTAATTTGTTCTGGTTTAACCGCATTTTTTACCCGTAATTCTCGGTCTTCTTTGATAACGATATCTTCATCTGGAACTTCAAACCTTAACAGTATCGGCAAATCTGTTTTATAACTATCATCTTTATAAACGTATAAATTACCATCAGAATCAATATATTTGGGTTTTATATTTTCCTTTAATATTGCCGTACATTCATAAGATAAATGCAAATCTTCCGATGAAGCACCTATATACCAAATTCCGCCATGATCTATGGTGTTTAAATAATGAATTATGGATTCTTCAAATTCTCCCACACCGTGATTTGTTGCGAATTTAGCGTATACAGGT
>CAJONJ010000005.1 GCA_905236005.1 uncultured Alphaproteobacteria bacterium | reverse complement strand
GTGAGGGATTCGAACCCCCGGACGAGTTGCCCCGTCAGCGGTTTTCAAGACCGTCGCATTCGACCGCTCTGCCAACCATCCGAAACTCTTTCGCATAGTTTATATGCTGTTGGGGCAATTGTCAAACCATTTTTAGTCCCAAGTTGTTTTTTAATGTGTGTGTGTTATAATAAAACAGACCAAAAGGATATTACATGACAGATACCGTAAAACCAGAACAAATCACAGTTGACGAATATGTTTTGAAACCAATACCAGCAACACCAGAATTTGCTAAGCTGATATTTGACATATATGATTCAGACAAAGAAAATTTCAGGTTTATTAGAAGTGGTTATGATTATAAATCTGTGGATGAAGTATTAAATCAATACAAAAATTCTCGTCAAGATGATGATAATTGGCATTATGCTTATTATGGAATATTCAAAGATAACGAATTACTGGGTGAAATAGGGCTGTCTGGTATAAATGTCCGAAATCAGATTGCAGAAATTGGTTATTGGTTAAAAAAATCTGCACGTGGCAAAGGTATTATAGATAGATTATTGCCAACGATAGAAAAATTAGGCTTTGAAACGTTGAATTTACGCAAACTTAGCATTTTTTGTGATGCAGATAATATTGCTTCACGTCGCAAAGCAGAAAAAAACGGCTATGTTTTAGAAGGTATAGAACGTGAACGTAAATTATGGCCAGATGGTTCAGTGCATGATACAGCTGTATTTGGTAAATTAAAACGTGAATGGAAAAAATAATAGTCTGCTTTATATGCTGATTTTTATATTTGTTTATTTATTCAATTACTACAAATTCATCTAATTCCAGCATGTCTGTTGGTTTGAATTTTGGATTTTCGTTTGTGAAAAATTTTTTGTGAACCTGTTGCCAGTATTCCAGTGATAAATCACCTTCGCCTTCTGTTTTTGCCCATTTTTCGTCTATATCACAAAAACGACATTTGCGAACACGGATAATTTGAATTTTTATTTCCTGATTTTTAGAATTGTAAATTATATTTATATCGCCATTTTTAGACATGTCTGCATCATTACTATATAAACAGCATGTTCCATGTTTGCGATTTGTTTTAACCAAATCAAATAATTCATCATTATCAAAAGACCATCTGTTAATCATAGGTTATCCATTTGTGATTACTTTTATATTGTCTAAAAATAATTACAAAATCAATAAAATAAAAGTGTATAAAATATTTTGACATATGGATATATTATTACTAGACTTAATCTGAACACAACAAGGAATAACAAAAAATGTTCAGAAAGATATTTATTGCATTGGAAAATTTTTTTCATCCTGTGTCGGTATTTTTGAATAAAATCGTGATGCGTATTATACACCCAGAAATAGGGCGTTACATCCGATATATTAAACATAATTATGCCCATGGTAAAAAATGCAAAATTAAAACAGCATATGGACGTGGTTATAAAAATGTAGTTTTAATATTGGATAAAAAATATGTGTTTAAATTTCCGTTTGCTTCACGTGACAGGGATTTTGTAACCCGTGTTTCTACAACTGAAAAGCGGGTTGTTGATGCGTTCAGAAAAATATCCCCCATATACATTCCAAAACTAGAATTGATAAATTGGAACGGCATAACAATACGTAAATTTGAATATGTTTCAGGTAAACAAATTACTGATTTTAACCCCAATAAAATAAGTCAAGAAAATCGTCAAAAAATTGCGAAACAGCTGGCGAATATGATACGTGTAATTTTATTGTCTGATCCAAAAGAATTGCGTGATTTAAAACGAAACCCAGCAGAAAAACCTAGCATTACACGTGGTTGGATGCATGCGGATTTAGCAACCAATTTTTTGCTGGATGACGATTTTAATGTTGTTGCAATTATAGATTGGGAAGATACATATTGGGTTGATGTCAGATGGGGATTTGCAAAATTGAATAAATCTTTGGACAGACGTAGATATTATGGGATATTTATGCATACTATGTTTGATTATATGATGGAATATGTGCAACAATGCGATAACAAATAATGTAAAAACCCATCGTAACAGATGGATTTTTTTTATTGCCTTTGCATTTGGGTGTTTGTTATAGCCTGATTTGTTTTAAATTGTTCTGATTCTATGACTATACGGTTTGCCAATATTTCTTGCGTTTTTTTGCGTGTTAATGTATCTGTCATTCTGTTGTGTTCTTGGTTCCAAGTGTTATTATGTGCATTTGAATCAGAACCATAAATGTTAATGTATTCGTTATTTATATTATCGTTATCGATTAAAAATTTATTGATTAGTAAATGTTTGTATTTGTCTGCTGGGGTTGCGGGTGTTTGGTGTGCACGTTTGTTCCCCATAAATATAGATTTTTGAAGCCATTTTTGTGCAGCTGCTTTTGAAGTCAGTTTTGATGAAAAACGTCCATGTTTATCAAATACAGTGATTGCTTGATTATCGTTTTCGTCATAAAATTTTATAGTTTTATTTTTTTGTTCTGGTTGTTGAGGAATCACAGTTGAATCAGCATAAAATCCAATTGGCATATTCATTAAATCTTGGGGTGAAATATATCCTTTGAAAATCCACAACGCAATTAAATGTCTTTTTACTGAACCATTGCTGTTTGCCGTTTGACCAGTATATTTAGCAAATTCAGAATCTGCGATTTTTTCGTTTATTTGTCCATTTTGTACGATTTTATCTATGACATTATATGCATCTGCGGGCCATTGATATCCCATAATCAATAACCCCAACAAATGTCTGATTTTTATATTGACGACGTTCTTTTTTCTTAATTTTTGAATAATTTGATATGTAAAATTATATTTGCCTTTCATCAAAGAATTCATGTTTGACCACATATCATCATAATTCATGCTGTTTGTATATTGAACGGCTAAATTTAATGCTTTGTAACCAATTTCCTGTTGAGATGTTCTAACGGTTTTTCCTGTATCAGACAAATTCAAAAACGTCATTCCATTCCAGAAAGTCAATCCGCCATAATCATTTAATTTTGTCAGTTCTGGTTGTAAACCTTCAAAAAATAACAAACAAGGAATCAAACTGTCCCACATGGCATCCACTGCATTATGTGTTGCCAGCAAATAATCTGATGTTTTGTCCTTAATTGTTATATAGGTGTTCATATATTCTTTGCTTAAATTATGGTTTATTGTGTTGTTTATAATGTATGCTTTTTCTATATCAGGCATAGCCAAAGATGGCGTTTTTGTTTCTTTGATATCAATAGATTTAGTAACAGGTGTTTCAAGTGTTTTGTCTGTGTCAGAATTTGTTTCTGTAAGTTCGGTTTTCTTAGGTGCTTGATAATCATTATTTTTAGTATTGTCTAGATTTTTGGCTTCTATATCCAAGAAAAACAAACTGGCAAACACACAGGTTGCTAATGTCCCAACAGAAATGCCAGCAGCAGCGGCAGCTTTATCATCAATTTTCTGTCGTATTTCAGCCAGTGTTTCTTTTAATTTGGCTGTGTTTTTTAAATATTCACTTGCATCAGTAAAGATTTTTAATTTTTTTCTGTCCATTTTTTATCAACCGTCATCAGAAAACACTATATCACATTTTAAATTGTTCAAAAAGTGAAAAAAACTATCAGATTTATAGGATTTTTTAGATTTTTATCAAAAATAATAAATTTTTTTTACTTTTCATTTTTATATAGGTGAAAAATGTGATATAATGGCGACAAAGGTGTAGCATATTAAATGGCTAAATTTAATATACAGTTTTCATTGTTAGTATTCACGGTATGCGTAGGATTTCTGTCGCATGCGGTTGGTGCACCTGTTGTTAAAAGATTGGGGAATAACAGCACTTATTCGGGTACTACAAACGCAGTTGCAGCAAAAACGGGTGCAATTACCAAGGTCGGTGGTACTGGACGTGCTGGGGCTTTGCGTGTTTTGGGTTCAGGCAGAACGGTCAGTGCTGCAAAACCGATTAAATCGGTAACAACAAAATCTGCTGATACTGCACGTTTGTCTGTTGGAAAATATTTGCATGCTGGCGGTCTGTCAACCAACAGAATTCAGCCGGCTTCTGTAATACCCAGCGATTCTGGTATCAATTCCAGAATTACAGACTTAGAAGACAAAATTAATAATATTGAAACAACGGTTGGCACGATTGCTGAACAAAAAGTTACAGACTATTTAAACAATCGGGGAACGGTTGGTGAACCTGATTGGAATGAAAATATTTTTAATTAAACAATAAAAAACAAGGAAAGGAGAAAGAACAAATGAAGAAAATGTTAACAAGTGGGTTGGTAATGGCGGCATTGTTTGCAACTGCAAATGCGTTCGCTGATGATCCAAATGCAAACAAATTGACAACCAAAGGCTATGTTGATGCTGGTTTGAATTATGTTCATAATGAAATCGGTGCTGTAAAAACAATTGTTGGCACAGATGCAAATTCTGGATTGCGTGGCGATGTTGCAGGGTTGCAATCTGCCATTGGTACTGCTGGGACAGGTGGTGCAACAGGCACTGGTTTGATTGGTCGTATTGAAACATTGGAAAACTCGTCCACGCCTGCTGCTATTTCGGCTTTGGAACAAGCAGTAGGTGATGCCAATTCTGGTTTGATCAAAGATGTTGCAGATTTACAATCGGATGTTTCTGATTTACAAACTGCAGTTGGTGATGCTAATTCTGGTTTGACCAAAGATGTTGCGGATAATGCCGACGATATTGCAGATTTACAAACTACGGTTGGTGATGCTAATTCTGGTTTGGTTAAAGATGTTGCAGATTTGCAAGGTGTTGCCAAAGAATACATTGGTGGAACTGGTATAACTGTGACAGATGGCACAGGTGCAGATGCTGGCAAGAAAGTCATAAGTTTAACAAATGGTATAGCTGATACTTGGGATCCAAGTGTTTTAACAAATCCATAATGTTGCGACAGATAAAAAAACAACCATCGTTTGATGGTTGTTTTTTTATAAGATTTTGTATTAACAAAAGCACAAAAAAATGCCAAAAAAATGCATTTTTTGAAAAAGTCAAGTAAAAAATTTCATATATATATATATGTAGGCGATAAAAAAAAGGTTGTTTTTGTGATAAAATATACAGCGTGAGATGAAAAACCAGCCATGGTGGCTGTTTACAAAAACAAAGGAAGGAAAACTATGAAAAAACTAGGCGTATCTTTGGTCGCTGTCTTGGTTGGTTTACCAATGATGGCACAAGCAGCTGTTCAGAGTCCTGCTGATGTGACGGTTGACACAACAAAACATGTTGCCGCTACATCTTTTGTTCAGGGCGCGTACAACGCTTTGGCAGGGGTTGCAAGAGACCATGCAACACAGATTGATGCAAATACAGCAGCAATTGCTGGTAAACAAGATCAATTGACAAATGGAACCAACAATGTCGGTGCAACAGTTGGAACAAGTGTTCGTGCAACTGGAACAGCAGATGATATAACATTGGTGACAGAAAAAGCTGTTCGTGATGCAATTGATAATGCAGGTGGTCAGACAGCACAACAAGTTGAAGACGCAATTGATGCAGCGGCTGGTGCAGGTATCGCAACAGATGGCAATGGCAAATTGAGTGTTGATTTGACATCAAATGGCGGTTTGGAATTAACTGGTTCAGGTGATGCTGCGACAGTTGGTGTTAAAGTTGATGGAACACATGTTATAAAAGATGCTTCTGGTAATGTAACATTGAGCCAAACAGACATTGATAATTTGACAGCTGCATCTACGGCTTTGCAGTCAAACAGCGCATTAAACGGTGCTAATTTGACAGCTGGTACAGTTGCAAAAACGGCATTAGCACAAGGTGTACAAGATTCTTTAGATGCTGCGGATAATGCTGCAAATAAAGATTTGGGTAATTTGAGTTCTGCAGGAACCGCTGTTATTACATCTGCGGTTACGAGTGGTGCAGCAGGTGGTACATATATCAATACAACATCGGGTTTAACAGCAACAACCATCCAGGGCGCTATCGATGAAGTAGCGGCAGCCGCAAGTGGTGCTACTAATAAACAAGTTGAGGTTTATACAACTTGGGACACAACGACAACAGGCAAAGCAAATGCTTTGGTTAATCCTGACTAATGAAAACTTGGGTTGGTGGGCATAATACCACCAACCCACATCACAGACAAAACGATGAAGAAAATAGTTTCAATCTTTACTGTTTTGATGATTGCAACACCAGCAATGGCGGATTTGTATAATGTTGCCGCTACGACTTATGTGCAGGGTGCTTTTAATACCTTGGACACTTCGAAACAAGACAAATTACAAAACAATGCTGGGACACCTGCCGATATTTCTGCGACTGTGAAAACAACAGTTGCGGCTGCTGCCAGTGCATCTGACACATCTTTGGTAACTGAAAAAGCGGTTGCCAGCGCGGTTGAAACAGCTACCACAGGCATGGTTACAACCAGTGGCACACAAACCCTGACAAACAAAACCATCGATGCTGACAATAATACAATTTCTAATTTGGAAGCGGATAATTTCAAATCAGGAACAATTGTAAATTCAACAACTGGTATTACTGCATATGCCAGCGCATCTGATTCTAAATTGGTAACGGAAAAAGCAGCTGCCAAGGCGGTAACTGTGACCGAGACAGGTGATCAATATGGTGCGATAACTGCTGTTGCAAACGCAAATGGTGGTATCCAAGTCACTAGAGGCGCTACACAGGTTCAAGTTAAAAGCAATAACACAGTTACTGGCGCAGCAACTATATGGATTGAATAGTTTATCTATTTGCGGAAATGCTTGCCGATTTATATCGGTATTTTTTTTGTTTTTTCTTGGCTGAATTATGAAAGGAATTTTTTAATTCAATGATATTGCATGGTATGTGTTATTGCCGTATTGGACATTAAATGCGGGCGATGATCCAGCACCGCTTTCTAATGGTATATAACATGTTGTATTGCCAGATCGTACGTTTATTGCTGGTGTGGTTGGTTTTTGCAAAACAAGATTGAACGACAGGCCACTTGTATGCGAAGTCTGTAATTTATTCATATTTGTTCCGTCGCATTTATCATAACAAGTGCCGTTGTATGCGTATTGGTTCGCCGTGCAGGCCGATGTTGATTCACAAACCAATTTGCCACTTAAATTAGTGTTATTGTTTCCTGCGTATGATAATGTATATTCCTGTGTTCCAGCTGGGCACGATTGGTTATATGTCAACATTGAACCGCTGCCGTAAAAAATATATTTTAAAATGTCTGACATAGTTAAGCCGTCTGGGTCCAATTGCGCAAACAAATTATGCGGAACATATCCCGTTAATCCAGTGTTAGAGAATGTTCTGCGGAACATAGCAGCTGCAAACGGCCCAATTAATCCTCTGAATAAACTGCTGGACAATTGACCAGTAAGATTCCGGGCGTTATAAAAAGAATATGTAAAACGCGGCTGGGTCGCCAAGGTATTCCCATTACCAATCGTTGGGAATATCGCGCTAAGACTGCCCGACATACTGGTTATTATTTCTGATAATTGCTTACCAGAATTATTGGTATAGAAAGTTATTGCGGCGACGTTCTGTGTCGTACCGGTGCCACTGACATAAGCGTCGGCATCCCCAGCAAAAGAAATTGTGTATCCATTTGCATTGACCGGCAAATCACACCAATACACAGTGTATCCTGCAGAGCTATGCGTAATTAGTGGCACAGTTGAAACAGGGGTTCCCGCATTACCAGACGCATTATTTTTCAGAACCGTCGGATTATCTGGGTCGCCAGAATCACCACAATCAACATAAAATTCGCCCTTTGCACTGATTGCAAAACTGTATGCTTTTGCGGTGGTAATTGGCCCGGTCGTTACCTGAAATTCTGGTGTGAAACTCAATGCGTGCACGGGCTGTGTGCATAATGCAACACAAATCGCCGATAACGAAAATCGTACAATACTGCCGTTTTTCACGTTCTAAAGAACCTTTCATTTTGTCATTTAATTATATCAGAAAATAGCAAGTACAAGCAAGCAGATATTATTATATTGAACAAAAAAATGATAATGATACAATTTATACAAAGGGATTTTTTTCATGGCAAAATCTTTGCGAACCCAGGTTCTAGATTTTATAGCAAAAAAATATCGTGTGTATGGTGACAAGCCATGGTGCAATGATCCTGAATTTGTCGTTGTCCGACATTCAGATAACAGAAAATGGTTTGGGTTAATTATGCCTGTGCCACGTGAAAAATTAAAGTTATCTGGTGTTGGTAATGTTGATGTTATAAATATAAAAGCTGACCCTGTTATAATTGGCAGTTTTAAAAAACAGTCTGGCATTTTACCTGCATGGCATATGAACAAAGCTTCATGGGTGACGGTTTTGTTGGATGGGACTGTGCCGATGTCTGATATAGAATTTTTGATAAGTGTTTCATATGATTTAACCAAAAATAAATCAAAGATAAAAAAATAATAATATTTTTGATTTTCTGCTTGATTTTTTAAGCAATTTTTTCCAAAATACGCCCGCTTCAATAAAAATATTAAAGGAGAAACCATGTCTAATAAATGGGTTTATACATTTGGAAATGGTGCCGCCGAAGGCCGTGCAGATATGCGTAATCTGCTGGGTGGAAAGGGTGCTAATTTGGCAGAAATGAATTTGGTT
>CAJONJ010000004.1 GCA_905236005.1 uncultured Alphaproteobacteria bacterium | reverse complement strand
TCAGGATTATATGACGATGAAAACGTTGGGAATATGGGGGGTGCATATGGTTCACGCTATCGTGCAGCTGCTGGTAATGCAAAAGACAAAGGCAAATTATCAGCAGACAAAAAAGAAGCCAAAACCCGTATGATAGCCGGTGGTGTTATTGCTGGTGCTGGTCTGGTCGGCAGTATGATTGCAGATTATGTAATCAATAAAGATTCAAAGGTTGGAAAAATAAAAGATGAACGTGACAAAGCCAAAGCTGAATTGCAGGATTATATGAAACAAGAAGTTAAAAAATGTAACGAACAAATCCAAAAGCATAAAGAATTAGCAGAAAAAATCAAAAACAATCCAAAATTAGCAAATCGTGCCAGTTTTAAACGATATACAGATTTGATTTTGTCTATGCAACCAATGTCAGATAATGTAAATATTGATGAATTTAAAGGACACCCAATATGCCGTTAATAAAATATATCTTATATACAATTTTATTATGTGTAACACCATTTGTTTCGGCTATGTGTGAAGATCCAGATATGTTGTTAAATAAACCACTTTATGATTGGTTAGATAGAAAAACAGATTTAGTCTTGCAAGATTTAAAAGTAAAAAAGTTTGTAAACAACAATTATGATTCGGACATGTTTTATAATTTTTGTAAAGAAGATATTAAAGAAAAGTATGACCCTGATGATATTTTGGGTGGTTGTGACAAGACTTTTAAATCAGGAATCAAAGTCCAGTCAATTCAAGTAGCAAAATTGATAGAATTATACTTAACATTCAAACATGTATATCACGGTACTGTAATGAATATCCCCTCGGAAACAAAACCTGAGGAAGTTTATAAATTTACAGATAATATTGTGTGTAATGATGAATGGTATACAAACTGGAATGATGATTATGTTCAGTGTTTTTATCGCAACACTGATTCTGAAAAATATTATTTCTATGATTTTCAATTTGATAGTATAACAGAAGATGATAAAGATAAAATAATTAAAAGTACAAGAAATGCTATTTGTTTAATTTTTGGGGGATGCGATAACAAAGATGGTGCACAATGTTTAAAAATTGATCGTTTAGTTAACCCTATTATAGGATATAATGTTAAATGGAATGGATTCAAAGGTTGTACAGTAGAATCAAAAAATAGAAGATTAGATTGGCAGGTTTGTGATAAAGATGATGAAAATTGTCAAAATGTAAACGTACAAGTTATTAAAAGTTATGAAGGTATAAATAATTGGAGATTTAAAAATTTAAAACATGGAAATGTTGATAAGCTAGAACAATTTCTAGAAAGTTATGTTAAAAATCAATTACGATTGTATTACAATATACCCGCTGATAAAATAAGTAACTTTAAATGTGCGGCTGGATTAGATACTGTGACATTTACGGATAATGATGTTTTTATGTATAATGAAGTGCCAGATGCTAGATTTAAGGCTGGGGATCAAGCGGACATATTAAGGTGTTATTTTGATTATAACAAAGGCACAAAGAATATAGATTTTGTATTTAAATCGTTAAGGGAAAATTCTGTTGTTAATATAGCTGGAGCAAATGCAGGATTACAGTGTTTGGCTATGGATGGCGGAACAAATTATGATGGAACACATTGTTTTGGTTTACAAGAAAATGTTTGTAAAGAACTAAATACTAAACTGAGAAAAAAGAATTTAAAAGGGACAGAATGGAAAAACGATATGTGTGTTTTGATAGCTGCAGCCGATGCACAAGAATTACAAAATTTTAAAGACAATATGTCAACAGCGGCTGGTATTGCGTTTACAGCTGTTACATTACCTGTTACCGGTGCAACAGCTGGTGCTACATTGGCTGTTGTTGGATTGACTGCTGCTGGTGAAACCCTTTCTAATGTTGCAAAACAGGCTCAAAGTAGTATAGTTACAGAAGTATCAAAAATTGCTAATAAATGTTTAATGGGTGATAGAAATCGTAGTTGTGCTACAGCTGCTTTAACAGAAATAATAAATCTAAATTATCAGATATATTCTATTGATGATAATCAAATTGATACACTTGATGATTTAAATGCTAGGTTACTTGAATTACTACAACCAGATGAACGAACAAATTATAGTTATTATAGTGGTAAGATTGATGTATTACCAATATTAGAAACTTTAGGTGATGCTATGGTCGTTGTTGCAGCTTTTATTGGTGTAAAGGAAAGTGCAAAAACATTGAACATTAAAAATGCACTTAGTAAACAAGGCAAAGGTAAGAAAACAATAGCTGTATTACGCAAATTAAGTAATGCATATGCCAAATATGATGATGCAAAGTCTAAAATTGAAGCTAGTGACAGAGCTGTAAAAGCTGTAGCACGTCTTGGTAATTCCTTGCCAAATAATCCAAATGTTGCTCAACAAACCCCAAGTCATGTTAGTGGTCAAACTGTTTCTCAAAATGGCGATGGTAGAGATAAGATTAAGAACAAGGGATAAGTTTAATAATTGTTTGACTTTTTGAAATTTTTGGTACATAATTGGTCTGCAAATCCCAAAGATTGCTATTACTGACAATCCTGTGTACGGCTTGTACAAGGAACATCAACCGGCGAGTTTCGCTTTTGATGTCTGTTTTTATGTGTGATTTTCGGGATAAAAAAGATAACTATAACAAAACAAACAAGGAGCAAAATACTATGGCAACAGTTATCAGATTGGCACGTTATGGTGCAAAAAAACGTCCATATTATCATGTGGTTGTAACAGATTCCCGCAACGCACGTAATTCTGGTTCTATTTTGGAAACAGTTGGTAAATATAATCCAATGTTAGCCAAAGATGATGAAAAACGTGTTATTTTAGATATTGAAAAAATTAAATCTTGGATGGCTAAGGGTGCCAAACCTTCTGATCGTGTTTATAAATTCTTGGTCAAAGCTGGCTTGGTTGCTGCAAAACCAATTCCAAATCAAACAAAGAAAAATCAACCTTCTGAAAAAACTCAGATGAAGGCAAAAGATAAAGCCGATAAATTAGCTAAAATAGCTGAAGAAAAAGCCGCTGCTGAGGCTGCTGCAAAAGCTGCCGCAGAAGCACCTGCTGAACCAGTTGCAGAAGAAGCACCTGCTGCTGCAGAAGAACCAGCAACAGAAGCAACTGCTGAATAATATTTTGCATCCGATATACTGACATGAACACGAATAGTAGAATTTTAGTTGGAAAAATCGTTGCACCTCAAGGATTGCGTGGTGAATTTCGTGTACAAACGTTTTCACAAAAACCTACTGATTTTAAACATTTTCGTGTTTTGTCAGATAAATTTAGCTCTGAACAATTTCATTTTGTTCGGTTGTTAAATCCAAAATCAGATGTGATTATCGCAAAAATTGATATTGTGAATGACCGTAATGGTGCTGAAAATTTACGTGGAACAGAATTGTTTATTGAACGTTCTGATTTACCTGCCCTGAAATCTGGCGAATTTTATCAATGTGATTTAATCGGTTTTTCTGTAATCAGAGACAGCAAAATAATTGGTAAAATTGCAGGATTTCAAAATTTCGGTGCTGGCGACATAATTGAACTGGATAATGGCGACATGGTATCTTTTGTTGGGGCTGATGTTGATACAGATGGTAAAACGGTGAAAGTAAAATAAGAAATCGGATATCAGTAAAATGCATTTTAATATATTGACTATTTTTCCTGAAATGTTTCCTGGCACTTTGTCTGGCGGTGTTGTTGGACGTGCTTTGGACAAAGGTATATGGTCATATACAACAACAGATATTCGTGATTTTGCTATCAATAATTATGGCAGTGTTGATGATGAGCAATTTGGTGGCGGTGCTGGTATGGTTATGCGACCTGATGTTTTAGGATCTGCGATAGATTCTGTTAAAAACAAAGGTAAAATCATATATTTTTCACCACGTGGCAAAGTGTTAAATCAAAAACTGGTACACGAATACCTGAAAAACGATACTATTACCCTGCTTTGTGGCAGATATGAAGGTATTGATCAACGTGTTATTGATGAATACGATATAGAAGAAGTATCTATTGGCGATTATGTGTTATCTGGCGGTGAAATTGCTGCACAAGTTTTTATTGACAGTATGGTTCGTCTGATGGATAATGTAGTTGGTGGTGGAACAGAAACCACTGAAAATGAAAGTTTTGAAATCGGCGGGTTAGAATGGCCATTATATACCCGTCCGTCAGTATGGCGTGGACATCAAGTCCCAGAAGTCCTGCTGTCCGGTCACCATGGCAATATAGAACGGTGGCGGAAACAACAATCGGATGATATAACAAAAAAACGTCGTCCGGATTTAATAAAGGAAAACTAAAATGAGCATTATTAAAAAAATTGAACAAGATCAAGTTGCTAAATTAAAAGGCAACAAAAATATCCCAGATTTCAAAGCTGGTGATACAGTCAAAGTTCATGTCAAAATTAAAGATGGTGATAAATTCCGTATTCAAGTCTTTGAAGGTGTTGTTATTGCACGTGATGGCGGAAACGGAAATAATGCTTCTTTCACTGTACGTCGTGAATCTTATGGCGTGGGTGTAGAACGTAAATTCCCATTATATACACCAGCAGTTGAAAAAATTGAAAAAGTTCGTGCCGGTAAAGTTCGTCGTGCGAAATTATTCTTTTTACGTGGATTGTCTGGTAAAAAAGCTCGTATCGTTGAAGATTTGTCTGCTAGTTCAGCTAAATCTGAAGACAAATAATTTATGAACACAAAGGAGGCGTGACATGAACATATTAAAAAAATTGTGTTTTGTTGTCATGCCTCTGTTGTGTTGTTTTCAATCTGTTTTTGCATATGTTGAACAAGATGTCGCTGTGGTTCGTGTTATGGACAAAGCAGCAGGAAAAACCCAAACTCTGTCTATCAAAGTTGGAGATAGTTTTAAGTATGATGGGTTAAATATTAAAGTTCAAAATTGTAAAAAATCTGACCCATTTGATGCTGAAAATTTCTTTGCATTTCTAGAAATATATACAAAAACAGATAAACGTATATTCAGTGGTTGGATGAATCGTAATGAACCAGGACAAAATCCGTTGCAAGATGATACGTATGATGTTTGGCTTGAACGATGTGAGTAAACTATGACTAAGAAAAATAAAATTCAAAAAATAAAGAATTTTATCAAGGTTTCTGTGGCATCTATACTGATGATATCTTTCATAGTTTTAACTTTTTTTGTTAAACATACCCATACATTTGAAAATTCTAATATGAAAAAATGGGCGGCTTTGACTGATACACAACGAATAAGCACAATTGTACGCATAATACCTGATTTTACGCCAGATGATTTATTTATGGCATGTATGAATAAAATTTCTGCGTTGCCAGAATCTGGTAATATGATGATTCAAAGTGCAGCGGCTTTGTGTTATAACGGAATAAAATTAAACACTGTTCCAGAAGAACAATAAATTGATTGGATATATAAACATGACAACAGATAATATTATTCGTATGGATATGGGTAGTGTTACAGGAATCAAAGCTCATGATTCTGACAAAGCCATTTTATGTTTAGGCATAGAATCATCTTGCGATGAAACCAGTGCAGCGATTGTTGATTCTAACCGAAATATTTTATCGCATATTATTTATTCACAAATCCCAGAACATCAAAAATATGGTGGTGTTGTGCCTGAATTGGCTGCACGTGCACATATATTAGCTGTTGATGAAGTTATTCGTTTAACGTTGGAAAAAGCAAACAAAACAATTCAAGATATAGATGTGATTGCTGCAACTGCTGGACCTGGATTGATTGGTGGGGTTTTAGTTGGTTGGATGGCAGCCACAGGTATTGCAAATGCTACAAATAAACCGTTAGTTGCTGTAAATCATCTGGAAGGACACGCATTAGTTCCACGTTTATGTGCAGCATCAGCCAGTGATTCTACACAAAATATAAATGTTGAATTTCCATATTTGTTAATGTTGGCATCTGGGGGACATTGTCAGATATTATTGGTTCACAATGTTGGTAAATATGAATTGATTGGTCAGACTTTGGATGACAGTGCTGGGGAAGCTTTTGATAAAATCGCAAAGATGTTGAATCTGGGTTATCCTGGGGGACCAATTGTTGATAAACGTGCCAAAGATGGTAACGCAAAACGTTTTCATTTTCCAAGACCGTTGTGTGACAAACCAGGATGTGATTTTTCGTTTTCTGGTATAAAAACTGCTGCACGTATGTTGCTGGATAAAACAAACAAAGATGATATAGATGAAACGTTTATAAATGATTTTTGTGCGTCTTTTCAACAAGCTGTCGTTGATTGTATAACCAACAGATTAACTAATGCGATGAAAGATGAACGGGTAAAAAAGGCTGCACCAAAAACTATGGTTGTGGCTGGTGGTGTTGCTAAAAACAGTGCTATACGTGCTGCTATGGAAGAATTAGCAAAACAGTCAAATATGTTATTTGCTGCACCACCAATGAGTCTTTGTACCGATAATGGTGCGATGATTGCATGGGCAGGTTTGGAAAATTACAGAACAGGAAACATCGTAACAGAACCTGTTGCACCCCGCCCCCGTTGGCCATTAACTGAACTATAATTGATGTTTAAAAGCAAAGGAAAGAATTGTGTTGCCTAAACCAGAACCGTTTGTGAAACCAGATATGATATTCAGTGTTTCTGATGCATCTGCTTTGTTAAAAAAAGTGGTAGAAACAGCCTTTCCAGAAATCAGAATACGTGGTGAATTATCGCAGATTACTTTGGCAAGTTCTGGTCATATGTATATGACAATCAAAGATACTAATGCAGCAATCAACGCAATTATTTGGCGTGGAACACCAGTTAATTTTAAACTTGAAGAAGGTATGGAAGTTATTATTACTGGGCATTTTACTACTTACCCTGCTCGCAGTAATTACCAAATTATAATTCAATCTATTGAAATGGCTGGTGTTGGTGCAATTCTGAAAATGTTAGAAGAACGCAAACAAAAACTTGCCAAAGAAGGCTTGTTTGATGCAGATAAAAAGAAACCTTTGCCACGTTTTCCGCAAACTATTGGTGTAGTGACCAGCCCGACTGGTGCAGCATTTCAAGATATTCAAAATCGGTTACGTGAAAGATTTCCTGTGCGTGTGTTATTGTATCCCGCAACCGTTCAGGGAAATACTGCTGCTGCCGAAGTTGCTGCTGGTATCGAATATTTTAATCGTATGAATAATGTAGATGTTATTATTGTTGCACGTGGTGGCGGTGCATTGGAAGATTTGTTGCCGTTTTCAGAAGAAATTGTTGTGCGTGCTGCTGCGGCAAGTCATATTCCGTTAATTTCAGGTGTTGGACACGAACCCGATTGGATGCTGATAGATTTTGCAGCAGATGTACGTGCCCCAACCCCAACTGGTGCAGCCGAAATGGTGGTACCGACAAAAATATCTTTGATTCAAGAATTGGATAATTTATCACACAGATTATCTGCGGCATTCACAACACGTTTGATAAATCTGAAACAACAAATTGTAAATATAAATGTCAAAAGTCCAAAACAAGTTTTAATGGAACAATCACAAAGATTGGATGATTTAGGCAAAACTATGGGACTGATAATCGGCAATAAATTACAAAGTGCTAAACAAAAAATAGATTTAATATCAAGATTCCCAGATATTTTAGCAAACAGATTTAATGTTCTGAATCAGTCTGTAATACATGCTGGGCAAATGTTAAATTCTTTAAGTTATAAAAATGTATTACAACGTGGTTATGCAATTGTACGTGATGAAAACGGAATCATTATATCACGTGCAGCTGAAAACAAAAAACCATCCAGCATAGAATTTGCAGACAACATAATAAAATTATAACAACATATTGACAATTGGTATGTTACTGGTATATTTTTATCGAAATTACAATTAACAAAGGATTTTAAAAATGCGTTTTACATTATATGTTCCAAAAGCCAGTTGTCCAGAAGACGTAAAAGAGGACGATTGCCCATTATGCAAACGTTTTGCTAATGAACCGGGTGTTACAGTTTACAAATATGAGCTCAGTGCCGTCACGAAACGCCCTGTGTATAAGATTATTGGCGATTTTACAAATAAGTACGGGGAAGCACAGGCATTTAAAATAATGCTGTAAACATGTATTGAATGTCATAACGAACACGAAAAGTGCTAGGAATAACAGAAAGGATAACAAATGATACCAATAAAAATATTTTTAGATGTATATGATGGTGAGCAAGACAAAAATCCCAAAACTGCAGTGTTGGGTTATATGAATTTCAAAGACAAAGAAAATTTTCTTTCTAAATTAACATCAGCAAAATTTATAGAACAATCTTGTTTTTCTGATGTCCAATATACATTGATTTCACAACACGAAACTCATTTTGAAAGGAATAGACAACCACAAGAACAAACAACAGAATGCTACCAATTGGTAATTCAAGCATTTTTAAATCCACAAAAATTGGCAAAATGCTCAACTTTTGCAGAATGTGGTTGGGGTTGTATTGATAATATGATAGAAGCATGTACTGATAAAAAACACAGAAAACAGAACGCATGTAAAAACAAACCTGTGGTAAATATGTTATTCCAGAATAAATTGATTTTGGACAACAACCAAAACACAAAATAAAAATGAAGAAAACCCTGAAAAATTCAGGGTTTTATTTTAACAATGTTTTTGCGGTGGCAAGCGATTCTGGTGTTATTTCTTTACCACTGATTATACGCGCAATTTCGTTTAATCTGTCATCGCCGGTTATTTCAACAACACTGGTTATTGTGGAATCTGCACTGCTCTGTTTAGAAATCTTGAAATGTTTATCTGCATAACCTGCAACCTGTGCTGAATGGGTTATGACTAACAATTGTTCATTTCTTGCCAATTTATCCAATCTGGCACCTACTGCACTGGCGGTTGCACCGCTGATTCCCGTATCTAATTCATCAAATACTAACGTTTTTTGATTATTTGGATTATTCAGTACGACACGCAATGCCAACATTAAACGTGATAATTCACCCCCAGAAGCGATTTTATGTAATGGTGCAAATGGTGTTCCTGGATTTGTTTTTATCATAAACACAACGTTATCTGTGCCGTTTTGTGATGGTTCTGATTTTGTAATATCCACCATAAAATCCGCTGAACCCAATTTTAAATCAGGTAATTCTGTTAAAATTTGTTTACGAAGATTTTCAGCAGCCTGTTTGCGAAAATCGCTAATCACCCCTGCTTTGTCATTAAAAATTTTTGTGAATCTGATCACATCATTACGGCATTTTTGTAATTCTGCATCAGAATTATCAATTGCATTTAATTGTTGTTCCATCTGCATCAATTTTTCTGGCAATTCATCGGCTGTAACCCGATGTTTGCGTGCGGCAGCACGTATAGCAAACAATCTTTCTTCGATGGAATCCAAAGTATCTATATCTGTGTTTTCTGGCTGTATTGTTTCAGAAATTTCTGCCACCACAGATGCCGCATCATACAGTTTATCAATTTGTTCAGAATATGGGTTCGGTTCAGTTTTAATACGTTCTAATATATGTGCCACAGAACAAATTTGTTCGTCTAATGAATGTCCGTTGCTTTTTAACACAGTTAATGCATCTGTTAAAATTCCTGCGTTTTTTTCTGCGTCCATCATTTGTGTACGTTTAGTGGCCAATTTGTCTTCTTCACCGATTTGTGGGTTCAGATTGCGTAATTCAGTAACATTATGTTCTAGAAAATCACGTTCGTTTTCAGATTTTTCTAATAATTCTTGTAATTGGTGTAACTGTTTTTCAGATTTATGTAAATCCATATATGCAGATTGCATATCTGTTAAAGCTTTATCAAATTCAATATTACAATTACGTGCATATTCATCCAGTGATATTAAATGAGTAGATGCGTCTAACAGCGAATGATTTTCAAATTGTCCATGTATTTCAACCAATTCATCGCCAATTTGTTTTAATACACGCACAGATACAGGAATATCATTAACCCACGCCCTGCTTTTGCCATCTGATTGTAATGTTCTGCGTAAGATTAAACCATCAGTATAATCTATACCGTTTTCATCTAGAATTTGTTTTATATTATTATTTACAGAATCAAATTCAGCAGTTACAGATGCCATGTCACAACCGTTACGAATTAAACCGAGGTCTGCACGTCCACCCAGTGCCAAGGTTAACGCATCCAGTAATATACTTTTACCTGCACCGGTTTCACCAGTCATAATGTTTAACCCATTGCCGAATTGTAAATTCAGTTTTTCTATCAATACAATGTTAGAAATATATAAACTGTTTAACATAGCCGAATTATATCCAAAAACGTTGTAAAAAATCAAGTTTTTATATGGAAATTATTTGTTCCAATTGCCAATTTTGTGTCCATAAAATAAAGCCCGTAATTTTGTATTTTGGATATGCAGAACGTAACAACCGAGCATATTCTGTTAGCTGTTTTGTATATTTATCACGAAATATGTTTGTGTCCGTATCTGTTTTGTAATCCAAAAATTCAACAGTTTTATTGTTGGTATCAATCAGTAATCTGTCTATGCGTCTACTGACAAAAATATTGTTCAAAAAGCCTGCTATGGGGACTTCTGTTCGTGTGTTTTTGGTGAAATAACGTTGTAATTCAGGATGTTGTTGAATTATAGAATATAATTTGCTGTCACCAGATGGGTTTTCGTTATCAAATACAATTTGTTGTAACAATGCGTGTATATGCGTCCCTTGGGCAGTAGCGAATAGTTTGTGTTCATTGTTTTGTAAAAAATCATTCAAATGTTGTGTCATCTGTAATCCTGAGTGTATTTTCATCAATTTGGGCTGTTTTTAATTGTGATAATATATTCCATAATTGTGTATGCCATGATAATTGTGGAGTTTGTGCGGTGTCACAACCGTATATATATAATCTGTTTTTTGTTCGTGTCATAGCCACATAAAGTAATCTGTAATATTCTGCCAAACTTTCTTGTTTGTTTTGTTCTAGGATTGATTGCAGTGTTTCTGAATATGCATCTGAATCAGTCGTTTTCCACAACCATACATCGTAATTATTATTTTTATCTTGGTTATATATTTTCAAGATAGGTTCTGATTTTGGAAAATATACGGTGTCTATTAAAAATACAATCGGAGAATCTAAACCTTTGCTGCCATGAACAGTCATAATACGAACCCCTTGTGAAGCATCCATATCACGTTTGATTTCACTGTCGCCCGTGATAAACCATTTAATAAAATGGTATAATGTTCCTGGTTGGGTTCTTTCGTATGCCAAGCACATTGTTAAAAATTCTTCCAGTGGATCTATGATATGTTTACCCAGTGCAGAAATCATTTTTTCACGGTTATGATTTTTATTTAACAAATATGTAAAAAATGAATAAGGTGCTAACGTCTTGGATTGATTAACCGTTTCTGATAAATCATTATAAATATCAGGATGCGTTTCTTGTAAAACATCAAAAACAGATACTGTTTTTTCAGGTGTAGTAATACTATTTTTTGTTTTACACAAATTAAAAATATCGGCTTCTTTCAATCTGTAAAATGGACTTTTTAATACACAACATAAACTGTAATCATTTGTGGTATCTATACAAAATCTAACCATGTGAAGCATGTCTTTGATTGCAGGAAATTCGGGTAATTTTACCCTGTCTGCCCCTGCTATATCTATTCCTTTTTTCTTTAAACTAACAGACAAAGGTTCAACAAAGGAACTGCGTTTTTGAACTAAAATTAAAATATCTTTTGGGGATATGTTTTCTGTTTTGATTAAAGATTCAATTTTGTCTGCAATAACCCGAACGTATTGTTTGTTTTTGTCAGAACCTGTGGTATCTGTCTTGAATAAATTGTGCATTTCTACAAAACCACCTGTATCTTTGCGAAAACATACGTGTTTGTTATTACGAAAACCAGTCGCAGCTATTATATTCGGGTTATCAAAGAAATAATCCACCGTTTGTAAAATCGGTTTTAAAGAACGAAAACTTTGTTCCAAAGCAATTTCTTTGATTGAACGATAATTTTGTTGAATCTGCTCTGCTATTGCATCTCTGCTTTGTGCAAACGCTAGTGGATCAGCATTTTGAAAACCGTAAATAGATTGTTTTGTATCACCAACAACAAATATAGATCGATTGTTAGCATTATCTCCGTCTGTGAAAAAATCACCCGCCAGCATACGTAATATATTCCATTGTTGTGGGCTGGTATCTTGTGCTTCGTCAACCAATATATGCCCCAATGATATATCCAGTTGTGATAATACCCAACCCATCACATCTGGTTTTATGAATAATTTTTGGGTATATAAAATTAAATCTTCAAAATCTAAATAATTGTGTTCTTGTTTAACTGTGCGATATGTTTCAGCAAACCCCATAGCCAAATCAAATAAAGCCAAAGTATTTTCAAAAATATTCGTGTTGATTAAGTATTGTTGAATATTATATACACGCAAAGCTTCTGTGTGTAAAACATCATGTTTCAGAATATTTTTTGTAATTTTACAATCTTTGGTTAAATAGCAATCTTTATATTCTATAAAATCAATAGATTTTTCAATATATTGTTGTGTTTTTGTTATAATGTCTTGAATATACTTTGCCGGCTTTTTTGTGTCTTTACAACAAGATTCGGCATATTTTATTATTTTTTGTAACGCAGATTCATCTGCTGACGTATTTACTGGGCTTTTTAAATTTAAGATTTCTTGTGTTTTATCAATAAAGTATTTGCGATATTGTTCCAAATCATCAACTTGAAAAAAAGATTTATACCGACTGACCAGTAATTTACGTAAATCAGATAAAAAATGTTCGGATTTAATGTTCACAATTTTATAAAAAGCAGTCAATATTCTTTGGGTTTGATTGTTGTCTATAACTGAATCTTTGACCATTTTATCAAAAGATTCTTGTAACAAAACATTTTGTGCAGAACCTGACACCAAAGACCAAGCTGGACTGATACCTGCTTCCAACGGAAAACGATGTAAAATTTCCTCGCAAAAACTGTGTATGGTTTTAATTTTTAATATATCTGGATTGTCTATATAAGTAAAAAATACCTTACGAGCATAAGATAAATCTTCTGGTGTGATGTTGCTATGTTCGGGAATTCCGTCAAGCAAATCTGTCAAATCTGTGTCATCAGCCATAGACCAGTTACGCAATTGTTCCAATATACGATTACGCATTTCGCCAGCCGCTGCATTGGTATAGGTTAAACACAAAATACCAGGCGTAGAATTATCTTTATAATGACCATTGCGAAATAATATACGTAACAAACGACGGACTAATACGGTTGTTTTACCAGTTCCAGCATTCGCTTGCACCCAAATGTTATATGTTGGATCCGCTGCTGCGTTTTGTGTTTCTGAAAAAGTTTTATTTTTAGTCATTTATACCCTTGCATTTTCTAAAAGATTTTAGTATATATTTCCAATAACTGCAAGAAGGATATTTTTCAAATCAGGAGAAAGAATTATGAATCAATTTTTATTAATTTTGTCTGTAATTTTTGGGGGGTTGTTGATTGTAACTTTGTTTTGCTTGTTTTTTATTTCACGCAAATCTCAACGTGTTATGCAGTCTTTGTTAGAAATTATGACAAATCCAGAACAAACAAAAATTCAATCTGCTGTGCGTGTGTTAGAATTGCTATTTAAAGATGAAATTGATAAAATAAATAATAATTTTAAATCTATGTCTGACACATTACAGAACCAAATAAATCAAGCAACCGTTATGCAACAAAATTTAGATACGGAAACAAAGAGATTGGTTGGTATCGCCGATGAAGCAACAAAAAATATTGCTAATATGTCACAGCGACTAGATAATACTGTTGATGGGTTAAACAGTATCGTTTCTTCTGCTGGTTGGACAGATGTTCAATCCGTTACAGATAATTTTGCTGCTAATGTTGATAATTTGCTGACAAAAATACAAGATACAACAAATACAACATCTGAAAACGCAATAAAAATTCAAGAACAAATAAACTCTTGTATTGATACAGAACAACAAATATCCAATCAATTACAATCTACGTTTAAAAATAATTCAGATAACATGGATACAGTTACGAAATCTGCAAATGATTTACAACAACAATTATCCAGTTTAGCCACCAGTGTTACAGATGGGTTTAACGGCATAAAAAATGCATCTGTAGATTATGATGAAACTATGCATAAAAACGATAAGCTGTTAAATGATTATTTAACAAAAATGGCTGAATTCAGCAAACGTGCAGACAAAGAATTAACTAAACAAATGACGACTATTACAGAAACAGCTAATGTGGTTGGGGGACGTGTCAGATTATCAGAAGCATCTATAGATAAACAAATTCGTAAATTGGAAGCTGTTATAGAATCTTTGAATAACTCTACGACCAACACAAAAACATCTGTAAATACTATTTCCACCGAACTATCTGGTTTAACCAATCGTTTTAATAGTGAAATCCATGATTTTTCAACCAGTGTTGTTAAAGAATTACAAGAAGTATCCGGTGTCGCTAATAAAACCCTAGAAAACACCAAAACAGCTGCTACTGAATTTGCAGATTCTGTTAAAAACATGGGGGTTGGTGTTCGTGAAACATTAATTGAAATGAACAAAGCACACACACAATTATCAGGACAATCTGAAAATCTGATACAAATGTCCAAAGATACAACAGAACAATTAAAACCTTTGTCTGAACTGATTGAACGGTATTATAAAGCATTACCAGATTTATCACAGGGGTCTAAAGATATCAGTGATAATTTAAATAGCATAGTTAACGATTTGGTAGAAAAAATCCAGACTATGAAAACAACAATTGCTGAATCAATTGGTGATATAAATCAATCTTCCGTCCAGTTGGGTAATTTGGCCGGACAATCACGTCAAGAAATGATTGATTTAATGTCTGATTATACCAAGGCTGTTGATGCAATGCAAAGCTTGAACAAACAGATCATGGTTGCACGTGCAACTGCACCAATGGAAGCTATCAAAGCCACGCCAGCTACAATTCATAAGCCGTTAAGCACAAAAGATTTTCTGGGCACAGTTGATATTGTGTTTCAAAAATTATACGAACAATCTGTTGATTTAACACGTGCTGTGGGTGCAGATATTCCAGATGTTGTTTGGAAAAAATATAATGGTGGTGACAATAAAATATTTGCAAAATGGCTGGCAAAGATGTTTGTTGCATCTGATAAAAAACAAATCCGGGAATTATTAAAATCTGATAAGGTTTTTCAATCTCAAGCTGCTCAATTTATGCGTAATTTTGAAAAAATATTAGATGGTGCAGAACAAACTGATGATGCAGCAAAAGTCAAAAATGCTGTGTTAAAATCCGATTTAGGAACAATATATACTGCTATCAAGAAAAGTTTATAAACATGACAGACTAATAAAATAACACCGAAATCGGTGTTATTTTATTTTCATTTTATTGAATTCATGAATCATATTTAGTAATCCTTGGTCTATTCTTTGTTTTTCTTTTGAATTGATTACCTGAAAATCTGGTGACAAATGCACCTGGGTAAAATCTTTAAATGTGCATGTGTTGATTTTACGAATCAATGCATCATCAGGCATATTTTGGCGAGATTCAATGATTTTTGATGCGTTTTGGTTTGGTTGAAACCATAAAATTTTAAAATCATAAAAATAAATTAACCGATTGTTTTTAAACCAGTTCATCATTTGACGAATATATTTAGGTTCTATGACATCATATGTAAAATTATAACCCAGATTGTCCCATACTTCAAATTCTGGTACACCATACATCCATTTTTTATCACCAGGTTTCCAAAGCTTTTCATTTACCCATAATTTAGTTACAAATTTTTCGGTATCAAAATATTCTTCATTGCGAAAATAATACTCATAACCATCTTGTTCACCGTTGCGTTTTTCACGTGTTGTAGCAGATTTCAAATTATGAAAAGCATCGGGAGATAAATAATGTTGAATAAAATGACTTTTCCCAGAGCCTGATACCCCTGTACAAAACAATATTACATTTTTCATATTTTTCACCTTTTGTTGTTGCATAAAAACCCGCCTGAGCGGGTTTTGTTTAATCTTCTAAGAAACTACGTAATTTGCGTGCACGTGTTGGATGCTTTAATTTATTTAAAGCTTTTTGTTCAATCTGACGTATACGTTCGCGTGTTACACCAATATATTCACCAACTTCTTCCAGTGTGCTGGTTTTGTTTGTGCTCATTCCAAAACGTTGACGCAACACTGTTTCTTCTTTTGGATCCAATTCAGACAAAATTTGTGTTACGATTTTACGTAAATTCTTTTGAGCAGCTGATGTAAACGGATTCTTTGCAGTTTCATCGGCAATAATTTCTATTCTGGAGCTGTCATCTTCTGTTCCAACAGGTGCTTCCAAAGATATAGGTTTCAGATTAGATTTCATAGCCTTGTGAATCTTGTCGACTGGCAAATAAATAATCTTTGATAATTCTTCTGCTGTTGGTTGACGACCATATTTATGCATAAATTGACGAGATGCACGTTGAATTTTATGAATATTATCAATCATATGTACTGGTATTCTGATTGTTCGTGCTTGGTCAGCAATACTGCGTGAAATACCCTGCTGAATCCAATTTGTTGCATACGTAGAAAATTTATTACCCAAACGATAATCAAATTTATCCACAGCCTTCATCAATCCAATATTACCATCTTGAACTAAATCAGAAAAATCCAATCCTAATCCACGATTGCTTGATTTTTTAGCAAATTTGATAACCAAGCGTAAATTAGCTTCTATCATTTCACGTTTTGCACGTGCAGCTTCTGCTTGACCACGACGAACCAATTCTACCACTTTTTTGTATTCGGTGGTTGGTTGTCCTGTTTCTTTTGCAATAGCATTAATATCCTCTTGGATTTTTAATACATCTGCTTCGTGTTTTTTAGCAAAATTTTGCCACGCTGTGCTTTTGTTTTTTGCTAATTTTTTAATCCAGTTACGATTTAATTCGTTTCCTGTATATTCTGCCAAGAAATCTTCACGTTTGATTTTGCATGCCAAAGCCAACCGCAACATTTTGCCTTCTAACCCCATCAATAATTGATCACGTTGGGTCAGTTTTTCCATAATTTCTGCAATTCTGTCATCATTCAGACGTATTTTACCGACGTATTCAAACAATTCTAGACGTGCTTTAGTATATTTCTTTTCCAGTGCTTCATCTGGTTTAGAAGAAGTCAACAAATTATCCAGACGTTTTGATTGCAATTTTTGCATATTAGTAAATATGCGTTTAATTTTGGTAAATAAATCTGTAATCATTGGCATCAAAGAATCTTCCATTACAGGAATTGGAACCCCAGAAGAACCACGCTGAGAATCTTCTTTTTTACCATCTTCATCATCTAAATCATCATCATTATCTTCATCATCTTCGTCATCAGATGCGACAGATTCTTCTAAATCGTCCAAATCTTCATCATCTAAATCATCAACCTGCTCTACACCTTTGGATTTCAATGTATCAGCCAATGCTGCCAAAGATTTTTGTTCAGATTCACTGGAATACATAACCTCTAAATTTACAATGTGACGCAAACGAATGTCGCCATTTAATAATTGTTGATACCAATCCAACATCGCTTGAATTGTCATAGGACTTTCACACAAACCATAAACCATCAATCTAGATGCAGCTTCTATACGTTGAGCAATAGCGATTTCACCAGCAGCAGTCAATAATTGTACTGTTCCAATTTGCTTTAAATACGATTGAACTGAATCTTGGACACCCAACACTAGATTACCAACTGAACTGCGTTCCAGCTGTTTTGCATAATGTTCATAATCATCATCATTAACATCAACTTGTTCTGCATCAGCATTTAATAAATCGTGTGTTTTATCACGGTTATATTCATCTTCGTCATCTTCATAATATTTTTCTATATCACGAGCAAACCGATTTCCATCTGTTTCCAAAAATTCTAAACCTAAATCTTGTTTGAAAAATTCCAAAACTTCGTCTTGTTCTTCTTCTGGAACTTCGTCTGCCTGAATAGCTGCATCAAAATCCATCTGAGCCAGATATCCAGTTTCGCTGGAAGATAATGCCAAATCTTTTAGATTTTCTGGCAAAGAATCTATTAGTAATTTTGTTGCTTCATCTAGTTTTTTAACCATGAAAAAACCTTTGATTTATTGTGAAACGTAAAAAATTATTTGTGTGCTTTTTGTGCCTTTGCAATTGCATCATGCAATGCAGATTCAGACACCAGTCCCAAAACGATTGGACTTTGAATCTGAATAGTTGAATAAGATTTATGTGTCTTTTCACGAATAGATTTCACTGTTGGGTTTGTGCTTCGCATCAAACGAGCCACCTGACCATCAGACAATTCAGGATAATTCTTTAAAATCCACAAAATACCACCTAAACGATTTTGACGATGTAATTTAGGAGTATAGCCAACACCTTTGCTGTTTTGTTTCTTTTGAGCTTCTACAATAGCTTCACGCAAAACCAACCGAGCATCTGGGTCTGCTTCGCATCTTGCGATGTCTTCACGAGATACTTGACCGTTGATAATTGGGTTCAAACCCTGCATTTTATTTGATTCAGCATCAGCGATGTTTTTAACTTCTAATTCATGCAAGCCACAAAATTCGCCAATTTGTTCAAAAGTCAAAGCTGTATTTTCAATCAACCACAAAGCGGTAGATTTAGGCATATATGGGTAATTCATTGATGTTTCCTTTGTAATGATATTTAAACGCATTTTAATATAGCACAAAAAGTGCTATATTCAAGCAGTTTTTTTATAAAAATTTTATTGTTTTTTTACCAATTTAAAACCATCCACAGAATCCAGAACATTCCAGCCCAAAGAATCTATTTCAGACCGTAAAGAATCAGCCAAAGCAAAATCACGTGATTTTTTAGCTTCTAATCGTTTTTGTGCCAATTCTTTGACGTTTTCTGGTGCTTCCACAGATTCCAGTTTGTGCAATTTGGTTGCTCTGTCTATAAACTGTAATCCCAACAAATCATCAATAAACCCAAACAAAGCCAATTTGGTCGTATTATTTACAGTTTTGTCTTTCAATAAATCTTGGATTACAACCAAAGCTTCCGCCGTCTTCAGGTTGTCAGAAACTGGTGCCAAGATTTTATCATGCCATTGCTGGTATAAATCTTGGTCAGTATCACCAGATTTGTCGTTCATTAAATCTGCAACTTTGCGAATTATGTTTTTATAGCCAGTTGCAGCTGCATCTAATGATTCAAAAGAGAACACTATAGGTTGACGATAGTGGCCCAGCAACAACAAATATCTGTAAGTCATCGGATCGTAACCTTTGTCTATTAACCCTTGGACAGTCCAAAAAGAACCGGAAGATTTTGCCATTTTACCATCTTTAAGCATTAACCATTCCCAATGCACCCAATAATGTACCCATGGTTTACCAACAATTGGTTCAGATTGTGCAATTTCGTTGGTATGATGCACTTTGATATGTTCCTGGCCACCAGAATGAATGTCAAAATGGTCACCCAAATATTTCATACTCATCGCAGAGCATTCCAGATGCCATCCAGGAAAACCAACACCCCATGGGCTGTCCCATTCCATTTGGCGTTTTGAGTCTCTTGGCGAAAATTTCCACAAAGCGAAATCTGTTATATTGCGTTTACCGTTGTTTTCTATACGTGCACCTGCCTTTAATTCAGACAAATTCTGTCCCCCTAAGGCACCATAATCTGGAAATTTTGATGTATCGTAATAAATACCATCACCAGGTATTTCATACGTAAATCCCATTTTTTCCAATTTTTGTAACAATTCAATTTGTTCTTTGATATGGTCTGTGGCACGCACAGCATGTGTCGGCGGCAAAATATTCAACGAAGCCATATCTCGTTCGCAACTTTTGATATATTTGGCTGCAACTTCCCATACAGATATATTTTCACGTGCAGCACCCTTTTCCATTTTATCTTCGCCGGTATCTTCGTCACTAGTTAAATGCCCAACATCCGTATAATTCATAACATGATTCACAGTATACCCATTTGCCAACAACATACGTTTCAAAATATCTGCATTCAAAAACGTCCGCATATTACCAAGATGTTGATCCCAATAAACCGTTGGACCGCAATTATAATAACCGACATGATTTGGTGTAATTGGCTTAAATTCTTCCAGTTTTCTGGTCATTGTATTATATAATCTGATTTGCATAAGACTAATCCTTTGGTTTAATTATTGCTTATATGATAATGAATTGGAAATAATAAAGCAAACACTATGTTTGCGAAAAACACATATTACCGACAACAGTAAAAATTTATAAATAAGATTGTCACGTTTTATATTTTGACATATATAAAAATAATTTTCAATAATAATTTTTTCTTGTGTTATGAATCATATTTGTTTTATTATAAATATGAAACCATAGGAATATGGCTTCGGGGCTGTAGAAAGCCTGTACAGTTCGGTGCGAAAGCATCGTTAAACGGATGTTTCGGTGTTTTTTTGCACCGTTATTGACCCCGATATACATAGTCGGGGAGCCATTTGTTATAAAACAGGGTTTAACCCAAAGACAATGGAATCACTAACTGTATGATTTTCTAACTCCCCGACCGCCATTTAAATTCTGGCGGTTTTTTAATATAACAAAGTAACGAGGGAACTATGTTTAACAGATATTTTGCATTGATTTTATCTTTGGTATTGACATTACCAAATATTGCAGGTGCGACTTGTCAATATTTCACATGTAAAGCCAATCAATTTCGTTTTGTTAACCACTGTGTTGATTGTACAGCCGAAAACATATTGCAATATGCTAAATTTCATAATAGTCATAGAGCAGATCCAAGATGGTATCATTGCAAGTATGATAAAGATTGGAAAGGTTTAGCCTCATATGATGCTAAAACTGACACCCAATGTGATGTTTGGGATACCAGCGGTGTAGTAGATTGTGCTAATGATTTTCATGAAAAGGAAAAAGGTACCAATAAAGATAACAATGTTAGCCTTACTGGTGTTACTACCGTACGTCATTTTGCGACTGATTTTTCTCCAAGTGGTACGTGTGTAATCGGCGAATATGCAGTCCATGCTGGTGAATATCTTTCATACAATTCTTATAATGACGCTTGGGAAACAATCGACTGTCCAAACGACAAAAAAGATTACTGTCGTGTAGCTGGTTGGAAACAAGCAAAATATATGGACGGGTATCGTGCAACATATCCGAATGATACAAATTTATTCGAATCAGAATTAAAATATATTTTTGATCCCGCAACTGGCAAAAGATATGAATGTCCCACTGGGTATTTTGGTTTTGGGTTTGAATTTTGTGTTCATAAGACAATAGACAAGATGGAGGGTTCTTTTGGTATAGGATTATATGATCATCAAAGTATCAATTATTCCAGCAAAGACTACAGTCAATATATTTTAAGATTAGACGAAATAAAAAAAGATGATTCTTCGTCTGATATTCCAAAGCTGGAAACACCAAAGCTGGAAACGCCAAAGCTGAATACAAATTTGACCGTTTCACGTCCGTCTTGTCTGCCTGGACAGGTGGCTTTTAATGGTTCTTGTGTTGCATGCACGTCTAATCAAGATTGGATAGAATATGCACGAAACAAACGAATGTACTGTCCGGGTGTGAATACTT
>CAJONJ010000003.1 GCA_905236005.1 uncultured Alphaproteobacteria bacterium | reverse complement strand
TCAGGATTATATGACGATGAAAACGTTGGGAATATGGGGGGTGCATATGGTTCACGCTATCGTGCAGCTGCTGGTAATGCAAAAGACCAAAGCAAATTGGCAGCAGACAAAAAAGAAGCCAAAACCCGTATGATAGCCGGTGGTGTTATAGCAGGTGCTGGTCTGGTCGGCAGTATGATTGGCGACAGCATTGTAAATGGTAAATTAGGCGAATTAATCAAAGAATCCCGTGCAAATCGTGCCAAAGGCAAAGATCATAAAAGCGTTGTGGATATGATTAAAAAAGCATTAAAAAACAAAGGTTGTAGAAACGTTGATAAGTTAAACTTTGATAATATGGATTTAAGCAGCAGTGCTCTGAAAAACGCAGACTGGACACAACTGAACACAGGCTCAAATTGCGATGCAACAAAGCTTTTGGATACAACCAATGCCAAATCTTTTATATCATCGTTAAAGAAAGCAGGTATGAAAGATTTAGATGATGTCCAAAACCAACAAAATCAACCAAAAGCACCAGCAGCAGCAGCTGAAGCACCAGCAGAAGAAGCACCTGCACCTGCTGCTGAAGAAGCTCCTGCACCTGCTGCTGAAGAAGCTCCTGCACCTGCTGCTGAAGAAAAGAAAGTGGAATAAAATATACGAAGATATAAAACCAGATACCAGGTTAAAAATGACAATGAATATTAAAAAATTTTTTACAAATTATAAAATGACAGTATCACACTGCCCCCGTATTATTGTTGTGTTATTATTCGCAACATCCCCAATATTCACCAAAACAGCAGTGGCTAATACGATCGGTTATAATCTGGCCATGACAACATATAGACAAAACCCATGGTTTATTGTACAAAATTATCCAACAGAAGAAGCATTCGAGAAAGCCGCAAGGGCTTTTCACATAGACGAAACAAGTAAGGTTGACCCTGGAAAATATACAAAAAAACAATCTGATGAATGGTGTAAAAAGACATGTAAACAAGAGCAATGTACAATAGAATCTACAAGAAATAATGGTGGTATAGTAAACACAAGCTGTGCAACATCAGGAACAAAGTGGTTGATTAATAAAGACGGTTCGGTAAAACAACTGGAACAAAAACCAAAATTGGCTGCAAATGAATACAGCACTATCATTGATTGCACCAAAAACTGCACAGCAGCTAACAAAGGTTGTTACAAAAAAAGTTCTTCCGAAGAAATTTATGTTTGTCGTGATAATCCAGCTGTAACCCCCGAACCCAAAGATGAAATCAAAGAAGAAGATTTAACTGGTGCTGTTGCATCATCACCGGTTGCATCAACATATTCACCAGATAATTTTGAAGAATGTCAGACTGGTTTACTGGCTGATGTCAAAGCAATTGCCAAAGGTAATACTTATGCACGTGTGATATTACGGGACACTGATGACGATCCCAGCATTAAACGCAAATATAAACTATTCAAAAATGCGGAACTAAACGCAAAAACCGATCAAAATAACATAGATGATTTTACAAAAAAAGAATTGGTTCCAACCTATTGCGGACATCTTAAACCAAAACCACGAATTGATACAACTGTACCACAGATAAATGCCAACTCAGTTGGTGTAACTTATGATGAATGCGAACAAGGTGTCAAAGACGATTATGAAAACATATATCAAAACAACAACAATGCACAACGCTTTGTTATTCCTGCAAGTGAAGATAACAACATTAGTCAATTAATGGTTCATAAAAACAAACAAGAAATAATTACTGAATTATTAGAAACATATTGTGATAAATACAAAAAAACAGAACCTGAAGCAACACAACCAGTTCCAGATGATGTTTATAATTTGGAAGCCGATGCTACGTATACTGAAATAGTTGCTGAATATCGTAACAAAGTTAAACCACTCTTAACCGCAAAGTGTAAAACATTAAACATCAACAGTATAAATGACGGGTTTAAAAAACAAGTTGAAGAATATGCAAAAACGAAAAAGAATGATAATGCAAAGAATCTCCTGATGGCTACCGCACAGAAAGAAATGGATGCAAATTATCAAAGATGTGATAAATTACCGTTTTTTGATGATAAAGTACAAAAAATCAAAAATACCTATTCTGAAAAATCCAAGTCTTTTGCACAAAAAGCTAAATAATCCAGATTATATTGTGGTTCCATCTCAGGTTTTCCCATACTGGACGTATTGTCTTGCAGATACATTTACAACAATAAAAACAAAAGCCTTTAAAGGCTTTTGTCATACTGAGCAGACGAACAGTCTGCGTGAGTATCCAGGTTAATTAAGACTTCGGCAAAGCCGACTGATTTAATAATGTGGTCAGCACGTTGTGCTGAAATTTAAAAACACCTGGATTGCCACGCTTACGCTCGCAATGACAATTTCTCTGGAATATACCCGCAATAGCCAAATATGAAATGTTTTGTCACCGATAACTCTAAGACGTGAAATGTGTATGATTCTGGATTTGATTCACAACAAACATAAAAAAAGCCCCAGATTTGGGGCTTTTATACACAGAAGTAAAACTTATTCAGCAATTTCTTCTTTGCTTTCAGATTCTGTTGCTGGCTTTTCAGATTTTTCTTCTTTCTTTTCAGCAACTTCTTCTGTTGTTTCTTCTTCGGTTACTTTCTTGGTACCAAATGTCAATTTCTTACCAGCAACCAAAGCATCAATTTCGTCTTGTGATTGTGCAACGTAAACTTTGACATCAACAATAACGTCTGGATGCAAAGCAATTTTTGTATCAAATACACCAACAGATTTAATTGGTGAACCCAACATAACCTGGGCAGAACCAATATTAACACCTGCTATGTCTTTCAATGCAACTGCGATATCACGTGAAGACACAGAACCATATAATTGACCTGTATCACCAGCCTGACGAATCATATGCAATTTTGCATTTTTAACAACGTCAAATTTGCTTTCAGCATCTGCTTTTGCTTTTTCATGACGTGCAACCAATTCTGCCTTTTTGGCTTCAAACAAAGCAACATTTTCTTTGGTAAAACGCATAGCTTTGTTGTTTGGCAATAAATAATTACGTGCATAACCGGTTTTCACTTCTACTGTGTCACCGATATTACCCAATTTTGTAATTTTTTCTGTCAAAATAACTTTCATTTTATCTGTCCTTTATTTTATAAAGTTAGAGATTTAACCAATTCGTATTAACCTAAATTATTACGAACAAATGGCATCAATCCCAAATGACGTGCACGTTTAATAGCAATTGCTAAGGCACGTTGATCTTTCTGAGAAACACCAGAAATACGAGATGGAACAATTTTTCCACGTTCTGTGATGTAATGAGATAACAATTTTATATCTTTGTAATCAATAACCTTGCCCTTTAATGGGTTAGATTTTTTACGATAAATTGCTGCACGAACTGCCATTATGCCACCTCTTCTTCTGT
>CAJONJ010000002.1 GCA_905236005.1 uncultured Alphaproteobacteria bacterium | reverse complement strand
CCCGCCATAAATATTCAACACAACAATACGGTTTGTTATATTCCTTTGGCAACAGGGACAGCCCCATCTGGCAGTTTACGTGTGGAATATAATGGCACGTTATATCATGCTGTTGTGGTTCAGTAGTTATTCCCCCATTTTTTTCGCTGCATGTAAAGTTTTAATCAAAGTTTCAGCTGCAATTTGACGGATTTTATAAGACAGTGGACGCATATTCATAGCTTCCGCCACAGCGTCACCAAATTTTTCGGCAATAAAATCAATTTGTGTTGGTGCTATAACAAAAACTTCGCTGGAAATGCTGGATGTTTGTAATTCTTGAAAATTAGATTTCATAATTTGTCCCCCTGCTTTATTTTTACAAAATTATCTTGTCGGTGTAATCATATCATAAAACAAGTCAAACTGAAAAAGAAAAATTTGTTAATTTTGTCCGTTGTACAATTTGTTGTTGTTTATACATGAAATTTTGTTCTTTTTACTGGTATTGGTAAAATATAGTATTAAACAGCAGGTTTGTATTCATAATGTATTGATTTTACAATTTTTGTTGTGTGTTTTTTTTTAAAAAGCTTGCGTTGAATATATAAATTTTTCTATACTGTTATTGTGTGGAAGAAAAAGGAGGTTAATGCAACGTTTAATCACGTATTTTAAACGTGGTTTTTGTGCCATTATGTGTATGGCTGTGTTGCCTTTGTTTCCTGCATTTGCCTGTAAAAGTAATGAGTTTACATATATTGATAGCACAACCAATGAAGAGAAATGTATAGTTGATAAATTTCAGGCTGAGTTAGATATAACAAATGCCAATTATAAAACCGTTTCTATTTTATTGACTGCTACTGGGACTTTTTATATTAATTGGGGTGATAACACTGCCACAGAAAAATATACAAACAGTGCTAATACCACCATAACTCACCCATATGGTTCCACTGGTTCATACACAATACATTTTGGTTCAGAAAATGTAACAGCGTACAGTACCAGTTATGCTGCGATAAGTTTTTCCCAAACAACAGCAACGAAATCTGATTTGGTTGGTATTAGCGGTTCTTTGGGGGAATTATTTCCAACTTTATCCAATAATACACAACCGTTATTTAAGGCTGCGTTTTATGGGTGTAATAAATTGACTGGGCCATTGCCAGCAAATTTATTTGGTGGTTTATCTGGAAATATGACAAGTAGTGATATGTTTAAACAAACATTTTATAGTTGTTCCAGTTTGGGTAAAAATGGTAGCACCGCAAATGCATATTATGTTCCGCCAGCATTTTTTGGTGGATTGAATATTGATACCACCAAGATGTCAAACATGTTTTATGGGACATCTTTGATGACCAGTTGTCCAACCGCAGTCGGTAAAACCAATGTGGGTACAACTTTGGTAAACAGCAAAGTTATGTGTAAGTGTGCTGATGGTCAATATGCTACGGCATTTGATGCAAGTGCGTGTGAATCGTGTGCTGATGGATTGATTACAAATTCTACTGGTGATGGTTGTGTGTTTAATTGTCCAACCGGATATACGGATAATCCAAATGCAACACAGACATCAGAATGTTATAAAACAACGAATCCTAGTTGTGCGACATGCAGTATAGATCATGGAACATGTCAGTATCAAAATCAGTCAAACAATGCAACGTGTGCAGAATATTATGGTGGAACCGAATCGTGCGATTATACTGCATGTGGTACTAAAACCGTTACCTGTGATACGGATTATGTTATATCAAACGGGGTGTGTACAGCATGCCCGACAAATTCACATTCTAACGATTCTGCGACTTGTGTATGTGATGGTGAATATGAATGGAAAGATCAAAATCATACCATTTGTGGATTAAAAGTGACCTGCCCTGATGTTCATCAAGTCGGACAAGACTGTCATTGTGATACAGGTTGGGAAGCGGATCCAAATGATTCTGATGTTTGCGTAGTTATACCATATGTAATTGCATACGAATTATATGGTGGAACAAATGGTTCTGGTAATCCGTTGACATATAATGTTGATACGTCTGATATTAAATTAGTGAATCCGACAAAGTCTGGACATAATTTTATTGGTTGGTG
>CAJONJ010000001.1 GCA_905236005.1 uncultured Alphaproteobacteria bacterium | reverse complement strand
TTCTTTTTAATGAACGGTTCTGGATTTACAATCAATACCATGACGTTGTTAGCATATGCAACTGCATTAGGAACATTGGTATCTAATGCTATTATTTTAATTGAATCTGCTTTGACTGAATTACATGCTGGCAAAACACCAGAAGTAGCCGCAGAAGAAGGAACCCGAAAAGTAGCAATCCCGGTTTTGGCAGGTGTTGGGACTAATGTTGTTGTGTTTTTACCACTGGCATTTATGGGTGGTATTGCTGGTCAATTCATGTTGCAGTTTGGTATGACTGTTGTGTATTTAACTTTGTTATCTTTGCTGTTTTCGTTTACTTTGACACCAATGATGATTGCAAAATTATTAAGGTTGCCACGCAAAAAACAAAATGACAAAGAAATCAAAGAAATAAAAAAGCAAGATAATTCTTCGCGTCTGCATGAATGGTACGAATATCAATTTCAACACCCTTGGTTTGTTGTTTTGGGGGCAGTGTTTGCATTGATTTTATCTTCCCAATTAATGCGATTTGTTGGTAATGAATTTTCTCCATCCACAGATGCAAATGAAATCACCATTACTGCACGCGCACCAATGGGAAGCACTTATGCAAAATCTGAATCTATTGCCAAAGAAATTGATGCGCGTTTAAAACAATTTCCGGAAATAGAATCAACCACCATAAAAATTGGAGACAAAGGTTTACAAAATATAAGTATAAAATTGTCTTTGGTTGATGTTTCTGAACGCGATATTTCTGATAAAAAATTGGCACAAAAAATATTGCCGAATATCGCAGATATCAAAGATGCAGAAATTCAAATTCGTGCGGGCGAAAACATCAGCAGTTCTGCAATTAATTCTGATATAGTATTGAATATTTATGGTGATGACGATGAAAAGCGTATGGGATATGCCAATCAAATTATCGACAAGATAAATGAAATAGACGAAGTGCAAAGTGCTGTTTTGGCACAACAAACCCCAGCTAATGAAATTCGTTTCGTTCCAGATGATGAAAAAATGAATTTCTGGGGGATAAAAAATGCCCATGCGGGTTCTATATTGCGTACTGCTATCTTTGGTAACGACACATATAAATACAAAGAAAAAGGTGATGAATATCCAATCATATTGGAATTTGAAAAACAGTTCAAAAAGCAATCTATGTTCGACAGTGTTTATGTTAATTCTCACAAAGGTATGGTCGCTTTATCTCAACTGGGGGATTTAGAAATTGTACCTGCGACTTCTAATATTTATCGCGTTGATAAAAATCGTGTTACAGAAATAGATATCAACATTGGAAAGTCAACCATTGGTCCTGTTCAAAATAAAATCCAAGACTATCTTGATACAATGAATTGGGAAAATGGTTATGGGGCATCTTTTGCGGGTATGTCTGAAATTCAATCAGAAACCAATGGTGAAATTGGTCAGGCATTTTTGCTGGCAACAATTTTAACATTTATGTTGTTGGCTGCGATTATGAATTCTTTTATACATCCGTTTACAATTGCAACATCTATTATAACCAGTTTTACCGGTGTATTTATCGTTCTGTTTTTATCGGGTGCATCTTTAAATGTTGGCGCACTTTTGGCGTTTATTATGTTGGTTGGTTTGGTGGTGAACAATAACATTTTGGTACTGGAACCAACAGTTGCACGTGTTCAACGCGGTGAAGATGCTAAAAAAGTTTTATGGTCTGAATTGATGGATAAAAAACGTATGATTTGGATGACCACGATAGCAGTTGTTGCGGGCATGATACCCCAGTTGTGGTCTAATGACGGAATGAAGGTTGCAATGGGTGCGGTTATGATTGGTGGAATGTGTGCATCTTTGTTGTGGACTTTTACTTTAACTCCGGCTATATTCTTTATCATGGAAAAATTGCGTAAGAAATTACAAAGATAGGTTAAGAATATGTTACAGAAAAAAAATGTAGTTGTTTTCGATTTTGACGGCACTTTGTCTGCCAGTGATTCTAATTGGGAATTTTTTAAATACTGTTTTAAACATTCTTTTCGACCATGGTTATTTTTACCATGTGTTGTTGCTGGCTTTGTTGGTAAGTTTTTAAATCCAGGTGGAATTTGGTGGCGTCAAACAATTCGTAATTTTATAACCCCAAATATGGTTAACAGATTTGCGAAAGATTGCATCAAACAACATAAAAAAAACCGCTTTGGATGGGCAAAAGACCAAGTTATAAAAGAACGTAATGCCGGAAACAAAGTCGTTTTAATTTCTGCATCACCTGATTATTTAATCCCAGAACTGGTTAATGATATGCATTTTGATGCGGTGTTTTATTCAAAAATGAACAAAGACAAACCTTATAAATACGAATTCTTGTGCTGGGGGCAAAACAAAGTTTTGGCATTAGATAACTGGGCAAAAGAACATAAATATATACCAAATGTGGTTCGCGCTTATTCAGATAGCAAAACAGATATGCCGATTATGAAAATCGCAAAAAAACAAGTCTGGATAGATAAAAAAACAGGGTTAAGAAAATAAAACGGGAATTCCCGTTTTTTTCTTTTGATATAATCAAAAATTTATGTTATTATACGATTGGTGCGAAGATTTTATCGCATTGGGGTGTCGAAACCTCTGATTCCAAGGGTCCGCGGGGACATAAAACACCTCCAACCAAAGGTTGGAGGGTGGTGAATAGAAAGAATAAGCCCACTATTTCTTGGAATATAGTTTCGAACCTCCAACCGCCTGAATTTTTGGCGGTTTAATGTTTTGCTGAACGGGAGATAAAATATGAAAAAGTTTTTTGCTGTATTTATGATGCTGATAACATCCGCTTTTTCAACTGGCATCGCGGCAACACCAGATATTCCCGCAAGTACAACGACTGTATCTTGTAGTGATAGTGCAATTAACACAAATAATGCGCCCGCAAATCTTGAAATAAACTGGGAACCGAATACGATAAATTTACATTGGTATAACGGCAATACAGAATTAACTGTCCCTTCTGAATCACAAAGCTGTGTTTATGATGGTGCTTTAATACCCCCACCACCATTGGAAAGGGAAGGATATACTTTTGCTGGTTGGAAAGTTCGTGGATTACCCGATGGATATAC